>NZ_CAJFGT010000060.1:0-16270 GCF_904377885.1 Flavonifractor sp. An112
ACCTCCGCGAAGGACAGATCGCCCTTCTTGTACCAGTCCACCAGCTGCTTGTAGGTTCCCACAGGGGTACCGCCGGTGGCGAGACCCAGCACGCAGTCGGGCTTGTAGATGACCTGGGCGGAGATGATGTTGGCCGCCCGGCGGCTCATGGCCTGATAATCTTCCGATTGATAAATACGCATAATAATGTAACTCCTAGCCTTTCATATCAAAGTGGGGCGGGCGGGTCACCGCCCGCCCCGGAACTTGATCTGGGATCAGCAGTATTTGGCAATGGCAGCGGTGATCATGGCATAAGCCTCGTCCACCACGGCGGCATCGCTGTCGATCAGGCCGGGCATAGGCTTACGGACGGAGCCGCAGTTCACGCCGTTCTTGGCCAGGATGGCCTTCATCACGGCATACAGGTTGCCGTGAGCGGAGCACATCTTATAGATGATGCGGCAGATATCGTTCTGAATCTGGCGGGCAGGCTCCATCTCGCCCTTCTGGAAGTGCTCATACACCTTCAGGAAGAGCTCGGGCATAACGGCATAGGTGCCGCCGATGCCGGCGCAGGCGCCCATGGCCAGACCGGACACATACTGCTCGTCGGGACCGTTGAACACGATGACCCCGGCATCCTTCCACATCTGGATGTCCTGAACAGGCATGGAGGAGTTCTTCACGCCGATGACCCGGGGATTCTTCTGCATCTCAGCCAGCAGAGAGGGAGTCAGGGCCACACCGGCCAGCTGGGGAATGTTGTAGATGATGAAGTCGGTGTTGGGCGCAGCGGAAGAGATGTCGTTCCAGTAGCCGGCGATGCCATACTCGGGCAGGTGGAAGTAGATGGGGGGAATGGCGGCAATGGCATCCACACCCAGGCTCTCAGCATGAGCAGCCAGCTCCATGCTGTCGGCGGTGTTGTTGCAGGCAACGTGGGCAATGACGACCACCTTGCCCTTGGCCTCGGCCATCACGTTCTCCAGTACCACCTTGCGCTCAGCCACGCTCTGGTAGATGCACTCACCGGAGGAGCCGCCCACATACAGACCGTTGACACCCTTGCCAATCAGGTAGCGGGTCAGGGCGCGGACCTCGTCGGGAGAAATGTTGCCGGCCTCATCATAGCAGGCGTAAAAGGCCGGAATCACGCCCTGGTATTTTTTCAGATCGCTCATTTCAATATTCCTTCTCTCAAAACGATAATAAACGAACTTGGAGGATAAATCAACCCTTAAATACGCACACCGCAGGGTAAAATGAATGTACCGGCGGAGTAGCGTCCGGTCAGCGGGATCAGCCCTTGACCGCGCCCATGGCGATGCCCTGGGTGAAGTACTTCTGGAAGGCGATGAACACGGCCACGATGGGGATGGCGGCCAGGGTGGCGCCAGCCATGATGAGGCCGAAGTCGCTGGACATCTCGCCCTGCAGGCGGGCAATACCCAGAGAGATGGTCCAGTTGGTGCGGCTGGTCAGCATGATCAGCTGGAGGAAGTAGTCGTTCCAGGAGTTGACGAAGGTGAAGATGGCCAGTGCGCCGATGCCGGGCTTGATCATGGGGAACACCACGCTGAAGAAGGTGCGCAGCTCCCCGGCGCCGTCCACCCGGGCGGCTTCCAGGATCTCATTGGGTATGGTTTCAGAGAACTGTTTCATCAGGAACACGCCGAAGGGCCAGCCTACGGTGGGCAGGATGACGGCCCACAGAGTATCCGCCAGGTGCAGAATGTTCATCTCACGCAGCAGGGGGATGACAATAACCTGCTTGGGCAGGGCCATGGCGCAGATGATGATGGTGAAGAGGAGAGCCCGGCCGTAGAACCGCTTCTTGGCCAGGGCATAGCCGGCCAAAGCGGCGGTGAGGCAGGTGAGCACCAGCGCACCCACAGCCATGATGATGGTATTGAGCAGCCACCAGCCGGCGGGATTCTTGAACAGCTTGGCGTAGTTCTCCAGGGTGGGACTCAGGGGGAACCACTGAGGTGTACGGGCGTTGATGGTCATGGCGTCCTTGAAGGAGCCGGTGACGATCCAGTACAGCGGGAAGATGAAGAAAATCGCCAGGAGGATCAGGATCACGACGGTGATCACCTTATAGCCGGTGGAAGTGCCGGCCAGCTTGCTTTTCGCGTTATTCATCTTCTCACCTCCTTAACCGTTGTCGGTCTTCGCGAACTTGAACTGGATGGCAGAGAAGATCGCGATGATGATGGCCAGGACCACGCCCATAGCGTTGGCGTAGCCGAAGTTCTGGTTGTTGTACGCCATCTGGAAGATGTAGTACATAATGGTGTCGGTGGCATGGTTGGGTCCACCGGAGGTCAGCAACTGGATCAGTGCGAAGCACTGGAAGGAGTTGATGGTGGTGATGACCAGGATGTACAGGGTGGTGGGCATGATCTGGGGCCACTTGATCTTCCAGAACACCTGGAGCTTGGTGGCGCCGTCCACCTGGGCCGCCTCCACCAGAGACTGGTCCACGTTGCCCAGGGCAGCCACATACAGCACGATGGGCTGGCCGATAGAGGTGGTGAACAGGATCAGGATGATACACCAGATAGCGGTAGCGGAATTGCCCAGCCAGTCATAGCCGGTGGTGCCGAAAATCTGGTTCAGCAGGCCGTTGTAGGGGTTGAACATCCACTTCCACACTACGGTAACTGCCACAGTACCGGTAACCACGGGCAGGTAGAACACGCAGCGGAAGAAGGAGCGGGTCACCGCCTTCATCTGATAGATGGCGGAGCTGACCCACAGGGAAAAGGCGGTAACGGCGGGCACCGCTACCACGACGATGATGACGGTATTCAGGAATCCCTTCCAGAAGATGGGGTCCTGTGCCATCTTAACATAGTTGGCAAAACCAATGAACTTGGTGGCGGAGCTGTCCAGGCCCATCTCCTGGAAGCTGAACACCACGCACATGATCATTGGGATCACCACAAAGCCGATAAAGAAGACCAAGCTGGGCAGCAGGAACAGGTAGGCGGAAATGGTCTCCCGCCGGACCAGGGCCTTGCTCATGCCGGAGAACTGGGACCGCTTCTCCTTCTTGGGCTTCTTCGCGACCGTTGCTACGGCGTTTTGTGCCATGAGATTCTCCCCTCTTTTCGAACTTATTTGCACACCTCTCCAAATCATTTTGGAAAAGCAACTGTGCCCGCCCCCTCACAGGGAGCGGGCACAGAAAGTGCGTCAAATCATACTTGCGCCGCTTAGCCGATGGCAGCGTTGCTGGCGCTGACAAACTCGTCAGCAGCAGTCTGAGCATCCACGCCGCCGGTCAGGATCTTCTGAAGCATATTCCACCAGTTGGTGCGCTGCTCGGTCCAGCCGCCGATGACGTTGTAGTAGTCGCCCATGTAAGGCATCAGGGTCAGGAACTCAGCGGCATCAGCCTCGGTGTCGGTACCCTCGTACACGTTGCCCAGAGAAGCACGGACGGGGAAGAAACCGGTCAGCTGCACGCTCTCCTTGGACTGCTCGGGATCGTCGCAGATGTAGCGGATGAAGTCCTTGGCAGCCTCGATCTTGGCCTCGTCGCCGTTGTCAAAGATACCGAAGCCCCAGATGCCGCCGCACAGCTCGGGCACGCCGTCGTCAGAGGGGAAAGCCATGGCATAGGGGGTGAAAGCAACCTGAGAAGCGTACTGAGCCTTGTTGGAAGCGTTCCAGCAGAAGGTCACAGCAGCGGTGCCGTTGGCAAACTGCTGCAGCTCATCAGCAGCCTGGAAGCCGGCGTTGGCGTTCAGAGAGCCATTGTCCACCATGGACTTGATGAGCTCCAGAGCCTTCACGTTCTCAGGAGAGTTTGCGGTGTACTCAGTGTGGTCGGCATTGGTGTAGGTGCCGGAGTACAGGTTGTTGACGAGAGCGCGGGTGCCCTGGTCGCCGCCCTGGCCGCCGCAGTAAACGATACCGGGCACGGCCACCAGACCGGAGTCGCGGACGGCCTCCATGGCCTTCACGAAGTTGTCAGTAGTCCAGGTGCGGGTCTCCTCGTCGATGTACTGCAGAGCACCAGCCTGCTCAAAGACCTCATAGTTGATGGCCATGCAGTGGGTGGTCATGCACAGAGGATACTCATAGTACTTGCCGTCCAGCTGGCAGGCATTCACAACAGCCTCGCTGGTGGCGGCGATGTCGGCAGTGGCCTCTTCGGTCCACAGGTCGGACAGGTCCACCATCAGGTTGTTGGCGCCCCAGTTGGTCACCAGACGCTCGGGACCCTCCATGATGATGTCAGGAGCAGTGCCGCTGGTGATAGCGGAGGTAACCTGAGTATCACCGTTGGTGTAGTCCAGCAGCTCGAACTTGATGGACACGCCGGGGTTGGCGGCGGTGTACTCATCGATCAGAGCCTGCATGGTGTCATAGTCACCAAACTTGCCGATGGGGTAGGTCCAGATGGTCAGCTCCACAGCCTCGCCGGAGCCGGAGGGAGTGTTGCCGGACGGGGTGTCGGAGTTGCCGGCGGGGGATTCGCTGGTGCCGCCGCCGCCGCAGGCAGCCAGGCCCAGAGACATGGAGGCAGCCAGCATGAGCGCAAGAATACGTTTCTTCTTCATCATTCATCCTCCTCATTTTTGATAATTTTCGTGATTACTCAGTGGTAACCCGTTGTGTAGATTGTACAGTTCAACACAAGATTTGTCAATAGCGAATTGCACATTTTCTTTCTTCTTTTGCGGTGTCTGCAAATTTTTTTCAAATTCCACTGTTGACGGTCAAATGTGTTTGTCTGACAACACTTCAGCCACCAGTTCCTGTCTGGCACGGCAGCCCTCCCGATCCCGGCGGCATACCTCATGGAAGAGTACATCCATCAGATAGAGCTGGGCAATACGGGCAGCTACGGAACCGCCCTGGAGGGGGCCCTCCCGGGAACCGCATTGAAGCACAATGTCGGCATAGGCGGCGCCGGGAGACTTGGGGAACCGGGTAACCAGGATGATCCGGGCTTTCCGGTCCCGGATGATCTGGAGGTTCTTCATCAGCTCCTTGGTAGAGCCGGAGTAGGAGAAATAGATGACCAGATCGCCTGGGGTCAGCTGAGAGGCGGCAATCGCCTGAAGATGGGAGTCCATGACCGCTGTGAAATTCAGCTGAATGGTGCTGAACAGGTGGGCACACTCCTGGGAAAGGATCATGGATCCTCCCTGGCCCATGCACAGTACCCGGCCGGCGGAGACGATCATATCCGCCGCCTTGCGCACCGCATCCGCCTGGATTAACTCCAGGGTCTGGGCCAGGGCCTCGGAATCACTGCGATAAACAGCGCGGCACATTCCCTCCACGCTGTCCTCTTCCTCTTCTTCCTCGCCACTGGCACTGTGATCCATCCGTCCGGCAGTAGCGTTGGCAATGGCCAGCTTGAAAGCACTGTAACCTTTATAACCCAGCCGCTTGCAGAAGCGTGAGATGGTGGCCTCGGCCACGCCGGCCTCCTCCGCCAGTTCCGAGATAGACATGAACTGGGTCTGCTGCTGGTGGATAACAGCATAATCGGCCACCTTTTTCTCCGCGCTGGTCAGCTGATAATATTCACTATTGATCTTTTCAAAAACATCAACTAAGGGCATAACCAGCTCTCAATTCCGCTCCAGGATCTGGCCGATCATCTGATCGCACATGATGAGCATCCGAGGCAGGTGGAAGGGACCTTTGAAGGTGGAACCCTTGCAGGGAGGCTCGGTGGGCTTGCCGTCCCGGCGCAGATAGCCGTACCAATCGCCGTACTCAGGATCGGAGAAGTATTTCTTGCAGTAATCCAGGGTCTTTTCAAACCACTCCAGATACTTCTCGTCGCCGGTATCACGATAGATCATCATAGAGGCGATGAGGATCTCGTCGTGAGGCCACCACAGCTTCATGTCGTGCTCGTAGGCCTCGGGGGGACGGCCCAGGCAGTCAATAAAGTAGAGCAGTCCGCCGTACTCCTTGTCCCAGCCGGCATTGATGGCCTGGTCAAAGATCTTGATAGCGGTAGCGTGCTGCTCCTTGTTGCCCCGCAGGTTGGCGTCCTCCATCAGGAACCAGGAGCACTCGATATCGTGGCCGGGATTGACCACACGGCCCTCGGTCACATCGCCCCGGAACTCGCCGTTGGGACCCACGCTCTCCAGAGTGCAGCCCAGCTCGGGCTTATAGTGGTAGCGGAAGATCTCGTCCACACACTGAGCGGCCCGCTGGTTATACAGCTCAGCCTGCTCGGGGTCCACCCGGCGCAGCACGGAGGTGATGTTCAGGTAGATCATGGGGTTGGCCAGAGCGCGGCCGGAACGGGTCTCAGGAATGGTCTTGGGGCCCAGTCCGGTGGGGTCCTTGATCAGGCCCTGATTCAGATTCCAGATCAGCTCATAGGCAGCGCGGGCACGCTCCAGGCACTCCTTGTCCCCGGTAACACCATAATATTCGGCGTTGGCGATGGCGTAGAACCCCTCAGAGAAACAATAGCGGCGCTGACGCAGGGGCTTGCCGTCACCGGTCACGGTGAAATACATCCGGTTGCCTGCCTCCCGGTTGATGCAGCAGCGCTCCATAAAGTCCAGGCAGCTCTTGCTGGCGGCCAGCCACTCGTCCTTCACCCCGTAGGTGTGGCACAGATAGGCAAACATCCAGGCGCAGCGGCCCTGCATCCATACGCTCTTGTCGGTGGAGAAGATTTTGCCTTCCCGGTCCAGGCAGGTGTAGACGCCCCCGTTCACCGGGTCCATGCCGTTTTTCAGCCAGAAGCTGACGCTCCGCTCCAGCTCTTCTTTGATCCATTTCTGATGATCCTGCAGACGTGCAGTGATATCCATAATCGCAATTCCCACCTTTCCATTATTGGGAGTTTACCTCCCGTTGGTTCCATCATACCCGTCGGTCCATCCCCCGTCAAGACCCGGGAAGAAAATAATTTTCAGAATCCTGAAAATATGCTTGACAGATAAAAAAAAACTGGTAGCCTATACATATAACGAGCTTTCTGTCTCCCATTTATGTTAAGGAGGATGTCTCATGAAACATCTTGGCATTGAAGTTCCTGTCAAACACGTCCCCGAACTGGACCCCGGTTTCCTCCCCCTGGGCAAATTTTTTGCATCCTTCCTGAAGGACGCCAAAAAGCCTCTGGATCTGGCCGTTGAGCGGGCCGGCGGCGAGGTAGCCGTCTACAAGACCTTCATCCACGGTACCCCCGACATGGCTGAGGCCGACCGCTACTATGTGGACCGGCTCATCAAGACCATGCTGTGGTATATGGGCGGCTTCAAGGTGTACATCAGCGGCGACAAGGAGATCTTCGAGGCCATGAAGGCCACCTACTGTGTGGGCGGCAAGCGTTCCTTTGATGCCGACTTCATGTCCAATGTGTATGAGAAGCCTTTTGAGGTTGTGTACTGCGACCAGGTGCCCGCCGAGAAGAGCAATCCTCAGGCTGTGGGCCGTCACCTGGGCGGCTGCCGCATTGGCTTCGACGCCGGCGGCTCCGACCGCAAGGTGTCCGCCGTCATCGATGGCGAGCCCGTGTTCAGCGAGGAAGTGGTCTGGTATCCCAAGGTCACTGCCGACCCCGACTACCACTATGAGGGCATCGTGTCCGCCCTCAAGTCCGCCGCCCAGCATATGCCCCGGGTGGATGCGGTGGGCGTCTCCTCCGCTGGTATCTACATCGAGAACCGCACCATGGTGGCCTCCCTGTTCCTGAAGGTGCCCAAGGAGGACTTTGACGCCAAGGTGAAGGACATCTATATCCGCGCCATTAAGGATACCTTTGGCGATGTGCCCTATGTGGTAGCTAACGACGGCGACGTGTCCGCTCTGGCCGGTGCCATGAGCCTGGAAGAGAACAACATTATGGGCATTGCCATGGGCACCAGCGAGGCCGTGGGCTATGTGGACCAGAATGGCAATATCACCGGCTGGCTCAACGAGCTGGCCTTCGCCCCCGTGGACGCCAACCCCGGCGCCATGGAGGACGAGTGGTCCGGCGACATCGGCTGCGGCGTGAAGTATTTCTCTCAGGACGGTGTCATCAAGCTGGCC
Organism: Flavonifractor sp. An112; assembly: GCF_904377885.1. Lineage (NCBI taxonomy): Bacteria > Bacillati > Bacillota > Clostridia > Eubacteriales > Oscillospiraceae > Flavonifractor > Flavonifractor sp. An112. The sequence continues at coordinate 8,017 of NZ_CAJFGT010000060.1, forward strand.
CCCGCCGGCGGCATTGAGCTGGACCCCGCCCTCTCCCCCGCCGAGAAGCTGAAGGTGGTGCAGAAGGCTATGGAGGAGGGCAACCCCGGCGCCGCCGCGGTGTACCGCTCCATCGGCGTATATCTGGCCCACTCTCTGGCTCTGTACTATCACTTCTACGGCTTCAAGCACGTGCTGCTGCTGGGCCGCGTTATGTCCGGCAAGGGCGGCGACCTGCTGCTGGATACTTGCAAGAGCGTGCTGGCTGACGAGTATCCCGAGATCGCTTCCAAGATCAACCCCACCATGCCCGACGAGAAGGCCCGCCGTGTGGGTCAGTCTGTGGCCGCCGCCTCCCTGCCCGAGATCAAGTAAATGCGGCGCCACATCGTCTGTCTGGGAGACTCCAACACCCATGGCTACTGTCCCGATCCTGCCGACTGCGCCGACGGTTCCTGCTTCCGCTTCAATGAGGAGGAGCGTTGGACCTGCCGGCTGCAGCAGGCTCTGGGAGACAGGTATCTGGTGGTGGAGGAGGGTTTGTCCGGCCGCACCACCGTGTTTGATGACCCGGTGGAGGAGGGCCTGTCCGCCCTGTCCTGCCTCTATTCCTGTCTGAAAAGCCACAAGCCGGTGGACCTGCTGGTGGTCATGCTGGGTACCAACGATTCCAAGGAACGCTTCGGGACCAACGCCTACACCATCGGCCGGGGTATGGAACGGCTGGTCCGGGCCGCTCAGGCCCTGGACTGCTGGCCGGACGGCAAGCCCAACATTCTTATGATTGCTCCCAAAGCCATTGAGGAGGGTGTCTATACCTCCCCGGTGGCCGATGAGATGGGGCCCGGCTGTGTGGAAAAGACCCGGGGGCTGGCGGCGGAATATGAGGCCGTGGCCCGGCTGACCGGCTGCGCCTTTCTGGACGCCAATACCCTGGATCTTTCCTACAATACGGTGGACTATATGCACCTGACCCGGGAGAGCCACGCCAGACTGGCCCAAGCTCTGACCCATCTGATTCCCACCCTGATCTGAATAAAAAATGTGGACGGCGCTGCCGTCCACATTTTTTATCTCTATATACATTATTATTTAATGGTATAGCCACCCCGGACCATGATGGTCACATCGGTGGAGGCCTTGATCCCCCGGCCATCGATGGTTGCCAAATACAGGTGGTTGGTGGTCAGGTTTTTCCCGCCGGCCAGGGCCGAGCCGTCAGTGGTGTCGATGAGGCCGGGGGCTGTATCGGACACACAGACTGCCGTGCCGGTCCGCAGCAGAAACTCGCAGGCCGCGGTGCCCACCACAGTCTGTCCCGCCTTCAGGTTGACAATCTGGAACACACCGCCGGCGGAAGTGGAATCGGAACTGCCGCTGAGGGCTTTTTCCACCTCATCCACATAGCCGTCCACCACACCAGACAGCTTCTTTTCCAACTCAGACTGCTTGTCCGCCACTTTGTCATCCACCTGATCCAAAATGGCCGGGATCGCCTGATCCTCCAGATAGCTGAGGGTAACCAGGGGGTCATTCTTGCTGCCCTGCTGCCCGGCGGCCACCGCCACCCCTACCAGCGCCAATGTAACCAAGCCGCCGGAGATCAGCCGGACCAGCCCTTTTCTCTGTTTCATATGTACCTCCTGTCTGACGGGGAGCCGCCCTCGGGGACGGCTCCCTTCTTGTCTTTAAACCATGGTTCCTGTGTGCAGGCCAAAGCTGACCGCGATGGCGTTGTCCACCCGCTGCATCTGCGCTTCGTCCAGCCGACCCATGTGCTCTCTCAGCCGCCTTTTGTCCAGCGTCCGGATCTGTTCCAGCAACACCACCGACTCCTTGGGGAGACCGTAGGTGTTGGCTGAGAGCTCGATGTGGGTGGGCAGACGGGCCTTGCCGGTCTGGGACGTGATGGCCGCCGCGATCACAGTGGGGCTGTGCCGGTTGCCGGTGTCGTTCTGCACGATGAGTACCGGCCGCACGCCTCCCTGCTCGCTGCCCACCACAGGGCTCAGATCGGCATAAAAAATGTCTCCGCGTTTTACGCTGTTGTCCACAAAAGCTCACACTCCGCCGGAAAATAGTCACCAGCGTCACACGACCGGAGGCCTATGTAACGCGGTCACTATGATTCTCCCACGGGGCGGCGGGAATTATACCCGTCCTGCAAAATTTCGCGGGGCAGGCCGGTCCTCCGCCGCCTGGCCAGGCCTTTCTCCCCCGGCCCATTGTATGCGTCTGCCGGACAGCCGGTGCCTCAGTCCAGGTAGGCCCGGTGGACCCGGGGGGACACAGCGCACAGCAGCTCATACTGGATGGTGCCCGCCAGAGCAGCCACATCCTCAATGGGCAGGTGCTCGCCGAACACCTCCACCTCATCTCCCGGCGCCACGTCCAGCCCGGTGACGTCCGCCATACACATATCCATACAGATCCGGCCCACAATGGGAGCCCGCTGGCCGCCAATCAGCACCTCCAGCTTGTCGGAGCACAGCCGGGGCAGACCGTCGGCATAACCGATGGTAAGAGCGGCCAGTTTGGTCTCTCGATCCAGCACATGGGTGCAGCCGTAGCTCACCGGGGTCCCGGCAGGCACAGCCTTTACCGAGGCCACCCGAGTCTTAAGGGTCATCACCGGCCGCAGTCCGGGGCCGTCCAGCCCCTCGCAGGAGGGATCTGGATAGTGTCCGTACAGGGCGATGCCAGGCCGGACCATGTCCAGGTGGGTGCAGGGGAACTTCAGGGCAGCAGCACTGGCGGCGCAGTGACGGATGGCAAAGGTGATCCCCCGCTCCTTCAGCGCCTCCAACAGATCCAGAAAACGGGCAAACTGGAGCATGGTATAGTCCTCATCCCCGTCGGCATTGGCAAAGTGGGTGTAGATCCCCTCCGCCTCCAGTCCGGGCAGAGCACACACCTGGGCCATTGTCTCCACCGCAGCACTCAGGTTCTCTCCGCCGCACAGCCAGCCCAGCCGGGACATCCCGGTATCCGCCTTCACATGGATCTTCAGGGTCTTACCCGCAGCAGCTGCCGCGTTGGATAGGGCGCGGGCCATCTCCACATCATAGACCGTCTGGGTGATGCCATTGTCCAGCAGAGCTTCCGCCCGATCGGTGGGCGTATAACCCAGAATCAGGATAGGGGTGGTGATTCCAGCCTGGCGCAGCTCCAGAGCCTCGTCCAGGCAGGCCACTGCCAGATATTCCGCGCCCAGCGTCTCCAGCCGCCGGGCTACCTGTACCGCGCCGTGGCCATAGGCGTCCGCCTTCACCACGCCCAGAAACCGGCAGCCTTGGGGCAGCATGGCCCGCAGCGCCCGATAATTATGTTCCAGATTGGACAGGTCGATCTCCGTCCATGTTCTTGTCTGCGTTTGTTTCATCTGATTTCCTCTTTACCTTGAGATACAAAATGCCCGCCGCCGGGCGGCTGACACAGCAAAGCTGCCAAAGGACAGTTCATTGGTCCTTATTATACTACGCCGCCCCGCCGGTCACAACCCCGAACCGAACGCTCTTTCATGGATTTTTCATCTAATGTTCATACAATTTCCAAGACATTTTTCCTGCTTCCGGATATACTATAGGCATAGAAACAGTTTTCGCACCATGCTCCCGCCGCCTGTATCAGGCGGGATCTAAGGAGGTTTGTTCCATGATGGAAGATGTAGGAAAGGTATTTGCCGATGTAGGCCTGGCCAGCGTAGGCCTGGTAGCTCTGGCTGCCGAGCAGATGGGTAAGGCCGGCAAGTTCCTGGTGGAAAAGGGCGCCGCCGCGGTGGAGGAAGGCCGCAAGCACGGCGCCGAGCTCCAGCGCAAATGTCAGGAGGAGGCCCAGCGCCGCCGGGAGGAGCAGTTCGACCGGCACGTCAGCCAGATGAATGCCCAGCAGCGGGAAGAGCTGCGCCGCCGTCTGGCAGAGTTGGACGACCTTGAGCAGGAAGCCGCTCAGGCCGACTCTGAGGACAACGATACCACCGCATTTTAATACAGCGGGGTGCTGCCAGGCAGCACCCCGCTGTATTTATTCCATCGTTGCAAAGCCGGAAAAGACGCACTGGATCACGGTAAAGCCGTCCTGGGACAACTCTCCCCGAAGGAGGGCGTGGCTGTCCGGATCAAACCAGAGGGAGCACTCCTGGCCCTCCCCTGCCTTGGCCTCCGGGTCCCGGCAGATCACCCGCAGAACCTGCCCCTCTCCGGTCTCCTCCATGGCACACTCGGCGATAAAACCCTCGGTGGCATAGCGCAGTAAGACGGGTACCGCCTCCATGGGACTCATACCGCTTTCATCCAGGGGGCCGGTCTCTACCCACACGCCGTCATATTCCAGATACCCGCTGCCGTCCTTCAGCCGGGCGGTCACTCCGGCCACGGCGTCCGGGCTGGTGACAGTGAGTACGCTCTCCCCTTCCCGCCGGTACTCCAGATCCAGGCCATATTCATAGACCCGCTGTCCATAGTCAGCGGTCACAGTTAATTGGGCGGTACACCCCTCCATAGCCAGATATTCGCCCCGGATGTCCAGGGCCAGCTGCTCTGCGCCGGTAGCCCCGCCGCCGCAGGCAGCCAGAGCCAGGCACAGGGTTATCGTCAGTACGCACGAACCAAACCGGCGGCGCACTCCGTCTCCCCCTTTATTCCATGCTTATTCCACAGATTCCTTGATCACCCGGGGCAGCGCCGCCACCACGTCGGTAGGCGTCATGCCGTACTCCCCAATCTCCTGGGCGCACAGATCACCGGCCGCGCCGTGGAGCCACACCGCCATGGGCACCGCCTGCCGGGCGGGCAGGCCCTGTCCCAGCAGGGAGAGGATCACTCCCGCCAGCACGTCGCCGCTGCCTCCCTTGGCCATACCGGGGTTGCCGGTGGTGTTGATGTAGGCGGTACCGTCCGGGAAAGCGGTGATGGTGCTGTGACCCTTGAGCACCAGACAGCAGGTATGCTCCATGGCAAAGCGCCGGGCCGCTCCCAGCCGGTCCCCGTCGGACAGATCGCCTCCCAGCCGGGCAAACTCCCCGTCATGGGGGGTAAGCACCGTGTGAAGGCCCTGCCGGGCGTCCAGTACATCTATATGTCCTTCCAGGGCGTTTATGCCGTCGGCATCCAGGATCACGGGGATATGGATCTCATGCAGCAGGTGGCGTACCACAGCCGCCACACCATTGCCCCGGCCCAGGCCAGGGCCGATGAGGCACACACCGCAGCCCGCCAGCTTATGATGGATCACTTCTCCAGCCTCCAGAGACAGCTGCCCCTCCTTGCCTGCCGGCAGGGGGTAGGGCATAGCCTCGTCCAGCTTGGCTGCGGCTACCGCCCAGATGGGGGCAGGCACTCCCACCGACACCAGCCCCGCGCCGGAGCGCACTGCCGCCTGGGCAGCCAGCACCGGAGCGCCGGTATAGCCCACACAGCCTCCCAGAATGGCGCATCGCCCAAAGTCCCCCTTATGGGCGTCCAGAGGCCGGCGGGGCAGGCGTACATCGGCCGCCTCCACGGTACTTACCGGGCAGTCCAGAGCATCCACCAAATCTTTGGGAATCCCAATATCGGCTACCGTCAGCTTGCCGGTACACAGTCCGCCTTTCCCTACATAGTGGCCCGCTTTGGGCAGGGTGAAGGTAACAGTGCGGGCGGCGTGTACCGCCTCCCCCAGCACCCGGCCGGTGTCGGTCTCTACTCCGCTGGGGATATCGGCGGACACCACCGGGATATCGCAGGTGTTCATCATATGGACGGCGGTAAGGGCATCCCCCCGTATATCGCTGTTCAGCCCGATGCCGAAGAGGGCGTCCACCATCACATTGGCCTCCAGGCACCAGGCGGCAAACTCAGCATCATCGGGCTGGAAGGGTTCCAGTTTTCCTCCTGCCGCCGCCAGTTTCGCCTCCATGGCTCGGGTATCCTGGGTCATCTTCTCATGGCTGCCCACCAGGACACATCGCACTTCAAATCCCGCCTCCAGCAGCTGCCGGGCGCAGGCCACGCCGTCGCCGCCGTTGTTGCCCGGCCCGCAGAAGCACACCACCCGTCCGGCACAATCCCCCGCCAGGCTCATGACCTCCTCAGCCAAGGCCGCCGCCGCCCGCTCCATCAGGTCGGTGGAGGGAATTCCCCGCTCCTGAATGGCGATCCGGTCGGTTTCCCGCATCTGCTGTGCTGTGGCGATCCACATATTCATACACACTCCTGTTCCTTGGTTCTTTCGTTCAGGCAGCCCCATTATATGCTGTCCATCCCGCCTCGTCAATTTTAATCTTGCACTTTCTGTCAAACTGTGCTATAAATAATCTTACTTGCGAAGAAGGGAAAAAGAGCGGTTCCCCGCCCAGCAGAGAGCGTCCGTCACCGGCTGAAAGCGGATGTGGGGTTGGCCCGTTCGGTTCGTCCTGGAGCGGCCCTGGAGACAGGGACGGATTTGCCCCACGTTATCGGGGCCAAAGTGCCCGCTGCGTGCGGGAATTGCGGGTGGTACCGCGGAAGGTTTGCCTTTCGTCCCAATAGATTGGGATGGAAGGCTTTTTTGTTTACAAATTGTATCACTGCAAAGGAGCTGCGAATATGAAGGAAACACTGGATACCATACGCCGGGAAGCGCTGGCCGCACTGGACGGCGCCGGCAACGCCCAGGAGCTGGACGCCCTGCGGGTGAAGTACCTGGGTAAGAAGGGCGAGCTTACCGCCGTTCTGAAAATGATGGGCAAGCTGTCCGCCGAGGAGCGCCCCGCCATGGGTCAGCTGGCCAACGAGGTCCGCTCCGCCCTGGAGAGCGCCCTGGAGGCCAAGGGCAAGGAGCTGGAGGCCAAGGCCCTGGAGGACCGGCTGAAGGCTGAGGCCCTGGACATCACTGTCCCCGGCAAGGCTGTTAAGGCCGGCCACCGCCACCCCATGTATATCGCCCTGGATGAGATCAAGGAGATCTTCATCGGCATGGGCTTCACTGTGCTGGACGGCCCCGAGGTGGAGCTGGCCAAGCTGAATTTTGACCGCCTCAACGCCGAGGAGGGCCACCCCTCCCGTGACTGGTCGGACACCTTCTATTTTGACGAGGACAGCCGTGTGATGCTCCGCTCCCAGACCTCCCCCATGCAGGTCCGGGCCATGGACACCATGGAACTGCCCATCCGCATCATCGCCCCCGGCCGTGTGTACCGCAAGGACGAGGTGGACGCCACCCACTCCCCCATGTTCCATCAGGTGGAGGGCATGGTCATCGACAAGGGTGTCACCATGGCCGACCTGAAGGGCACTCTGAATACCGTGGTGGAGCAGCTGTACGGCAAGGGCACCAAGACCCGGTTCCGTCCTCACCACTTCCCCTTCACCGAGCCCTCCTGCGAGATGGACGTGCAGTGCCACAAGTGCGGCGGCGTGGGCTGCCCCACCTGTAAGGGCGAGGGCTGGATCCCCAATGTGTACTCCGGCTGGGCCTTCGGCATCGGTCTGGAGCGTACCGCCATGCGCCGGTTCAAGATCGCCGACCTGCGGCTCATCTTCGAAAACGACGTGCGGTTCCTGGAGCAATTCTAAGAAAGGAGTGTAGGAACAATGAATCTGAGCAGAAAATGGCTGAATGAATTTGTCACTGTGACTGCCTCCGACAAGGAATTTGCCGAGGCCATGACCCTGTCCGGCTCCAAGGTGGAGCTGACTCACGACCTGGGAGAGGAGATCTCCAATGTGGTGGTGGGCCGCCTGCTGTCCATGGAGCGCCACCCCGATTCCGACCATATGTGGATCTGCCAGGTGGACGTGGCTCAGGACGAGCCCATCCAGATCGTCACCGGCGCCTGGAATATCCATCCCGGTGACCTGATGCCGGTGGCCCTCCACAAGTCCACCCTGCCCGGCGGCGTGAAGATCCAGAAGGGCAAGCTGCGGGGCGCGGTGTCCAACGGTATGTTCTGCGGCCTGGCTGAGCTGGGTCTGGACACCCGCGACTTCCCCTACGGCGTCATCACCCCCGCCGCCATTCTGGGTGACTATCACCCCCTGGACAAGGACAAGCCCTCCATCCCTGCCGACATCCAGCCCGGCCACAAAGTCTATGGCCCTGTGGTGTGCGCCAAGGTGACCGGCGTCACCACCACCGGCTATTCCGCCTATGACGTCACTCTGGATACCGGCGACGGCACTGCTACCGTCTCCACCACCTGCCCCAACCTCCACGAGGAGGACCTGGTGGCCTACAACACCAAGAGCAATACCATTTGCACCCTGGAGGATCTCCACGCCCAGCAGGCCGAGTTCCCCCACTGCATCCCCGACGGCAT
>NZ_CAJFGT010000061.1:0-15381 GCF_904377885.1 Flavonifractor sp. An112
GATCACCCCCATCGCCATCGAGAAGGGCCTGCGTTTCGCTATCCGTGAGGGTGGCCGCACCGTGGGTTCCGGCGTTGTTATCGACATCGAGGAGTAATTCTCCTTTTGCAAGAAGACCTGCCGCAAGGCGGGTCTTCTGCATTTAAGAGACTGTCCGCCCGAAGGAAAAGCGCTGTTATCGACATCGAGGAGTAATCTACTCCTTTGAGGAAAGAGCCAGCTTTTAGCTGGCTCTTTCCTTTTTTCAATTAGGAGGGTGTCCGCCCGAAGGAAAGCGTTATTGTCAACATTGAGGAGTCATTTGCTCCTTTCAGAAGAGAGCCAGCGAAACGCTGGCTCTTTTCTTTTGGCACCTTTTGAGGGGCTTGTCTGTATGGAAAAGCTATGATAGAATAGCCGCAGAAAGGAAGTATGTCATGCTAACCAATATCACAAATATTTCTCCCGAAGAAGCCGAAGAGACCATTCAGACCGTAACCGGCTTTTTCAATGACCTGAATCTGCAGAAGATCATTACCATCATTCTGCTCTTTGTGGGCTGCATGGTGGTCATGAAAATCATCCTCCGTCTGACCGACCGGGCCTTCCTCCGTCTAGAGATGGAGAAGAGCCTCCATACCTTTATTCATGCCGCTCTGCGGGTCATTCTGTGGCTCATTACCGTGTGCATCGTGCTGGACTACATCGGCGTGCCTATGACCAGCCTGGTGGCGGTGTTGGGCGTGATCGGTTTGGCCGTATCTCTGGCCATTCAGGGGACCTTGTCCAACCTGGCGGGAGGCATTCAGGTGCTGGTGTCCAAGCCCTTCAAAGCGGGGGACTATGTGGAGGCCGGCGGCGTCAGCGGTACCGTAAAGGAAGTGGGCCTGGCCTATACCAAGCTGAGTACCATCGACAACAAGGTGATTTCGGTACCCAACGGCCAGATCTCCGCTGAAAAGATCATCAACTATACCACGGCGGAGCAGCGGAGGGTGGACTTGAAGTTTACCACCTCCTATGACGATGCGCCAGAAAAGGTGATTGCCGCCATCAAGGGAGTTATCGGCGCCCATCCTAAGGCTCTGTTTACACCGGAACCTTTTGTCCGGGTGTCGGCTTATCTGGACAGCAGCATCGAGTACAGTGTCCGGGTATGGTGCGCTACCGCAGATTATTGGGATCTGTACTACGATCTGCTGGAACAGGTCAAAGCTGCCTTTGACGCCCAGGGCATTGAAATTCCCTACAACCATTTGAATGTGCATCTGATTCGGGAGCAACAACAGGGTGAGTGACAGCGGAAGAGAGTAAGCAGCGGGTGGCTTGCTTCATCTCTATGTGCCTACAAAAAATGGCCGCGAAAGCGGCCATTTTTTGTAGGGTGCCGATGGTTTTAAGCTGCTGCCTCATCTAGCCTGGCATCTCCAGCCCATGGATAAACCCGCCCAGCTGGGGGGAGAGCACATCTCCGCCGATGACGGTATTCTTGTAAATCAGCAGTCCGGCCTGGATGCCGGTTTCCCCTGTAGGGTAGTTGCTGATCTCATAGGTGTACCGCTTGACCCGCTTACCGCAATATTCCGTCAGATCGAAGCCCTGGGAGGATTGGAGCTCCAGGTATTGGGTGTAGCTGTCATCGAAGGACTCTGGAATGAGTAGTTCCTCTACAGCAGAGGGCTCTTGGGAGACCTGCCACCCATAGCTCTCCAGATATGCGATCCGATCCTCATTGGATTTGACGCCGGTGGGACTGACCACGCCGGAGACCGCCGTATCCCGGCCGCCCAAACCTGCTGCAGTCAGCAGGACCCCGCAGACTACCACAGCAGCGGCGGCCACAGCCAGTATAGGCCCTTTACGGACCCTGGCGGTAATAATAAACACAGCGCAACGCCCCTTTCCCAAAGTGCTGATACTCAAAGAGTATGTGCCTATGGTGCCGGTTATGACGGAAAAGGGGAAAGCTGATGAGGAGGTACGTCATTGGAACGTCTGGATAAAATTTTGGCCAATACAGGCCGGTGGTCCCGGAAGGAAGTCCGGGAACTGGTGCGGGCTGGTCGAGTAACGGTAAATGGTGTCCCGGTTCATTCTCCGGAGGAAAAATGGGATCCCGCCGCCGAATTTGCGGTGGACGGTGTTTCCGTTTCCGGGGAGCGCATGGTCTATCTCATGCTCCATAAGCCGGCTGGATTGGTGTCCGCCACCGAGGACCCCAAACAGCCCACGGTGCTGGAACTGCTGCCCGACCACCTAAAACGGGTGGGGCTGTTTCCGGCAGGACGGTTGGACAAGGATACCGAAGGCCTGCTGCTGCTTACCAATGACGGTGTGCTTGCCCACCGGCTGCTGGCGCCCCGACGCCATGTGGATAAGACCTATTTTGTCCAGGTGGAAGGGCAGTTGGATGAGACGGATGTAGAGGCTTTTTCCACCGGCATGACTTTGGGAGACGGGCTGGTGTGTATGCCTGCCGGTCTGGAGGTGCTGGGGCAGCCTGATACTGCCATCGTCACTCTGCGGGAAGGAAAATATCACCAGATCAAGCGGATGCTGGCCAGCCGGGGCAAGCCGGTGCGCTACCTCAAACGCCTTACCATGGGCCCGCTGAAACTGGATCCCGCATTGAAGCGGGGAGAATGGCGACCTCTGACCGAGGAAGAGATGGCGGCATTGCGTCTGGCAGCGGGAGTATGAGCGGAGGTTCTCCCCAGAGTTGGCAATTTTTTGCGTCTTTTAGTCAATATCACCAAAAAACTTTGAAAAAGCTATTGAAAAGAGCAAAAAGAACCGGTATAATAGTGACTGTTGAATGAACAGTTGCGTCAAGAACTGTCTGAAGAGGAAATAGGGCACTCAGCCCGTGTGTGTTGCGTGTAATAGACAGAGTATCCCAAAGTGGGGATTAATATAAGGAGGCATACAACCATGTCCAGCAGAATTTTCCAAAGCGTTGTCTTACAGATGAAAGACAGCACCGAACGGGCCATTGGCGTGATCGATTCTGAGGGAACGGTTGTGGCCTGCAACGAACTCAGCTGTATTGGGGAACACTGGCCTGGTGCAGTTGAGGCGGTAAACCGGGGCGAGGGAGACACCGTCCGCTTTGAGGGCCGTACCTTTAAGGCACTGGCCGGCTGGGGTTCCCAGTTTGACTATGCGGTCTTTGTCAAGGGTGAGGATGCCGAGGCTACTATGGTTTGTTCCATGGCTACGGTGGCCCTCAACGGCGCCAAGACCTATTATGAGGAGAAGCACGATAAGGCTACCTTTGTCAAGAATATTATTTCCGACAATATCCTTTTGGGTGATATCTATGTTCGGGCCAAGGAGTTGCACTTTGTCTCCGAGGCGCCCCGGGCGGTCTTCCTGATCCGTCAGGTGGAGACCACCGATCCGGCCCTCATTGACGTGGTCCACGCCCTGTTCCCCGACAAGCAGGTGGATTTTGTGCTCTCCATCAGCGAGACCGACGTGGCCCTCATCAAGCAGCTCAATGATGGGGCTGAGACCCGGGATCTGCACAAGATCGCCAAGCAGATCGAGGACAAGATCAACGAGGAACTCCATATCCGGGTGGTCATCGGCATCGGTACTATCGTGGGCCATATTCGGGAACTGGCCCGGGCCTACAAGGAGGCCGGTATTGCCATTGATGTGGGCCGGGTGTTCGACACCGAGAAGAGCATCATCAACTACGAGAATCTGGGCATTGGCCGGTTGATCTACCAGCTGCCCACCACTCTGTGCGAGATGTTCCTTCAGGAGGTCTTTAAGAAGAATCCCATCGACGCACTGGATCAGGAGACCCTGTTCACCATCAACAAGTTCTTTGAGAACAACCTGAACGTGTCTGAGACTGCCCGGAAGCTCTTCGTCCACCGGAATACCCTGGTATACCGCCTGGAGAAGATCAAGAAGCTCACCGGCCTGGACCTGCGGGAGTTTGACGATGCCATCACCTTCAAGGTGGCTCTGATGGTTAAGAAGTATCTGATTTCCCGCGGCATCGACAACTAAAAGAAACCATATCAGCCGCAGAGGACGTCGGTGACGACGTCTTCTGCGGCACGTGAGTTTGTCCCCAATCCTGTAAATGAGGTACACAGCGTGATACGTCTGATCGATATTCAAAAGTCCTATGACAACGGGACCAAGGCCCTGAAAGGGGTCAATCTGCGCATTGACGACGGAGAATTCGTCTTTCTGGTGGGTCCTTCCGGCTCCGGTAAATCCACCATTCTGAAGCTGATTACCGCTGAGATCGCCCCCACCGGCGGGCGGCTCATGGTCAACGGCTATAACCTGAACAACATTACGCCTCGGCAGGTGCCCTATATGCGGCGCACGCTGGGGGTTATTTTCCAGGACTTCCGCCTGATCGACAAGAAAACCGTGAAGGAAAACCTGGTCTTTGCCATGCAGGCGGTGGGAGCCTCTTCCCGGGAAATCCGCAAGCGGGTGGCCTATGTGCTGGATCTGGTGGGTCTGCTGGAGAAGGGAGATCAGCGCCCCGACCAGCTCTCCGGCGGTGAGCAGCAGCGTGTGGCCATCGCCCGGGCTCTGGTGAACAATCCCCAGATGATCATTGCCGACGAGCCCACCGGCAACCTGGACCCCATGCGCTCTCTGGAGATCATGATGCTGCTGGAGCGCATCAACGAGCTGGGCACCACCGTGCTGGTGGTCACCCACGAACGGGAACTGGTCAACCGCTTCTCCAAGCGAGTGGTGGCCATCGAAAACGGCAGGATCATCAGCGACGAGACAGGCGGGTATTACAACAATGAGACAACGATATAATTTTGGCTATCTGTTTTCCGAGGGCTTTCACAGTATTTTTACCCACGGATTTATGTCCTTTGCGGCAGTGTGCATGATTGTGTGCTGTCTGCTTATCATGGGTTCCTTCTCTTTGGTGGCGGTAAACGCCCAGCACAACTTCTCCGACCTGGAGCAGGAGAACCAGTTTACCGCGTACATCGATGAGACCCTTTCTCAGGAGGAGGCCCGTGCCCTTCAGGATGATATTGAGGCTGTGCCCAATGTGGCGCGGGCTGAGTTTGTCACCAAGGAAGAGGCCCAGGAAGAATTTGAGGCTGACTATGAGGGCAATCCCCTCTTTGAGGGCCTGCCCTCCAGCGTATACCGGGACCGGTTCCATATCTATCTGGAAGATATCAGCAAGCTGGCTGAGACCGAGACGGCGGTAAAGCAGGTGGCGGGCGTGGCCTCCACCAAGTCTGCCCCTGAGATCGCCGAGGGTTTTACGGTCATCCGCAATATTGCAGGCGGTGTGGCCCTGATCCTGGTGGCTATTCTGCTGCTGGTGAGCCTGTTTATCATCTCCAATACCATCAAGCTGGCCACCTTTAACCGGCGGGAGGAGATCGCCATCATGAAGATGTGCGGCGCTACCAATGCCTTTGTGCGCTGGCCCTTTGTCTTTGAAGGTATGATCCTGGGCGTCACCGGCGCGGTGGTTGGCTTCTTCCTCCAGTGGGGCGTATATACCCTGGTCAGCCGTGCCATCGGCGGTACGGACACCATTGATCTCATCAAGGTGCTGCCGTTCCAGCCCATGGCCCTGTGGGTGTTTGGGGCCTTCCTGATTACCGGTCTGCTCATCGGTGTGGTGGGCTCCATGTTGGCCATCCGTAAGTTCCTGCAGGTGTGATCCACCTGCGTCATCCGGAATAAGGAGACCTTATGAGACGGAAACATCCCAGACTCCGGCTTTTGTGCGGGGTGCTGGTTCTGGCATTATGTACATCGGCTGCCACCCAGGCGGGAGCGGTGACTCAGAGCGAGATCGACGCGCTGAAAAAAGAACAGCAGGAAAGTCAGGCCAAGCAAGCGGCGCTGAAGGACCAGCTGTCCGATATCAAAGAGGACCAGGCCGCCGCGCAGCAGAAGCGGCAGATTCTGACCCAGCAGTTGGACGCCATCAACGCTGAGATTGCCAACATCGATGCCCAGATCTCCTACTATGACGGAGAGATCGCCCAGAAAGAAGTGGAGCGGAAAGAAGCGGAGGCCCGGGAGGCGGAGCAGTACGACCTGTTCTGCCAGCGGGTACGGATGATGGAGGAACAGGGAACGGTGTCCTACTGGTCCATCCTCTTCAACGCCGACAGCTTTTCTGATCTGCTGGATCGCATCGCTGACGTGGACGCGGTGATGGCCTATGACAACCAGATTATGGACCAGCTTGTCGCCACCCGGCAGGAGCTGGAGCGGGTCCAGGGAGAACTGGAGAGTGCCCGAGCCGAGGAGCAGGAGGCCCGTGACCAGCAGGAAGCGAAAAAGGCGGAGCAGCAGGCCAAGGTGGCAGAAGCCCAGAAGCTGCTGGATCAGATCAACGCGGATGCCGCCGAGGTCAACCGGCAGCTGGAGGCAGAGGATGCCGCCGCTGCCAGCATTCAGGCTGAGATCACCCGAAAGCAGAAACAGCTGGAGGAGGAGCGGAAACAGCAGAATGTGACCCTGACGCCCACCGGTTCGGGATACCAGTGGCCCCTGCCCAGCAGCTGTCTGACCCTCACCTCTGCCTTTGGCTATCGCATTCATCCCATCAGCGGCCAGGCCCACAGCCATACCGGCATTGATGTGTCGGCGGCAGGAGGCACCCCCATCTATGCCACCAAGGGCGGGCAGGTCATCATGTCGGAGTATGGCTCCGGCGCCAACTGGTCCTACGGTAACTTTGTGGTCATCGACCATGGAGATGGCACCACCAGCCTGTATGCTCATATGAGTTCCCGGGCGGTGAGCGAAGGGCAGATGGTAAACCAGGGCCAGACCATCGGCTATGTGGGCAATACAGGCAATTCCAAAGGCAATCACTTGCATCTGGAGGTGCGGGTTGGCGGTCGGCGAGTGGACCCGGAGGGCTGCTTCCCCGGCTTGTCCAATTCCTTTATTCGGGCCTATAATTGGTAAGCGACAGACCTACGGCACAGACAGATAAGGAGAAAAATTGTGGAAAAAAGCGGAAAGAAAACCAATCAGAAAAACTCCACAAAGAAGGTAGAACCCCGGCGCGTGGTAGTGGGTGTCCTGGCAGCGGTATTGGCGCTGCTGATGCTGCTGCCCATGGTCAGCATGATCATCAGCAGCGCAGGAGCTGTGACCCAGAGTGAGATCGATGCTCTGAAAAAGGAGCAGGAGGAGAGTCAGGCCAAACAGGATGCCCTGAAAGATCAGCTGGCTGATCTTGAGGCCGATCAGGCTGCTGCCCAGGAAAAGCGACAGCTGCTGACCGAGCAGCTCAATGCCATCAACGCTGAGATTGCCAACATCGACGCCCAGATCTCCTACTATGACGGAGAGATCGCGCAGAAGGAAGCGGAGCGGAAAGAGGCGGAGGCCCGGGAGGCGGAACAGTACGACCTGTTCTGCCAGCGGGTGCGGATGATGGAGGAGCAGGGGACAGTGTCCTACTGGTCTATCCTCTTCAACGCCGAGAGTTTTTCCGACCTGCTGGACCGCATTGCCGATGTGGATGCGGTCATGGCATACGACAATGAGGTCATGGACCAGCTGATTGCTACCCGAGAGGAGTTGGAGCGGGTCCAGGGCGAGCTGGAGAGTGCACGGGCAGAGGAGCAGGCAGCCAAGGAACAGCAGGAGGCCAAGAAGGCCGAACAGCAGGCCAAGGTGGCTGAGGCTCAGGCCCTTGTGGATCAGATCAACGCGGATACAGCCGAGGTTAACCGCCAACTGGATGCGGAGAGCGCCGCAGCTTCTGAGATCCAGGCAGAGATCGCCCGGAAACAGAAGCAGCTGGAGGAGGAGCGGAAGCAGAACAATATCGTGATCTCCTCGGAGACCGGCTATCTGTGGCCTCTGCCCGGATATTACCGTCTCAGCTCTCTGTTTGGTTACCGCATCCACCCCATCACCGGTGTGGCCCACAGTCACACCGGCATTGATATCCCCGCGTCGGGTGGAACGCCTATTCTGGCTGCCAAGAGCGGGCAGGTGGTCACCTCCGCCTATCACTACTCCTACGGCAACTATGTGGTCATCGACCACGGCAACGGTAACTCTACCCTGTATGCCCATATGAGTTCCCGTGCGGTGAGCGAGGGCCAGATGGTAACCCAGGGGCAGGTGATCGGCTATGTGGGTACCACCGGCAGTTCTACCGGCAATCATCTCCACTTTGAAGTGCGGGACAACTATACGCGGGTGGATCCGGAGAGCAAATTCCCGTCGCTGAATTTGACTCCCCCGTGGTAAAATTGAATGGTACATGAGGGCGGAGGGGGCAACCCCTCCGCCCTTCTTTGCTTATTACGTTCAGAAAGGAAATGATACAGTATGCGAACCAAACGCTTCTCCGCCCTCCATCTGATCATCCTGCTGCCGGTCACCATGCTCCTGACGGCAGGGGTGCTGCTGGCTGTTTTCTATGGGATCTTCGGCAAGGAGGGCCTGTCCCTGTTGGAGGGCCTCTACTTGGTCAACAGCCGGTTTGTGGGAGAGTACGATGAGACGCAGGTGGTGGATTCTGCCCTGAGCGGTATGGTGGACGGTCTGGGAGACCGGTGGAGCTACTACCTCACAGAGGAGGAGTATGAGGCACAGAACCAGCGCCGCACCAACCAGTATGTGGGCATCGGCGTTACAGTGAACTATGAGTCGGAAGATGGCCTGACCATTGTAGAGGTAACAGAAGGCGGTCCTGCAGAGGCTGCCGGCCTCCAGGGCGGTGAAGTGATTACCGCGGTGGACGGCTTCTCTCTGGCCGGTGAGGCCCGCTATGAGGGTGCTGAGCGTATCCAGGGCGAGGAGGGGACAACTGTTACCCTGGAGGTCCTGGGAACGGACGGGGAGACCCGTACGGTGGAGGTGACCCGGGCCAGCCTGGACAGCGATCCGGTCACAGCCAAGATGCTGGAGGGCAATGTGGGCTATGTTGCCCTGGCCAATTTCTACGACCACAGCGCTGACCGATTGAAGGAAGAGGTGACCCGTCTCCAGGAAGAGGGCGCCGAGGCGCTGGTATTTGATATGCGCAACAACGGCGGTGGTTACCTCAGTGAGCTGACCGAAATGCTGGACTTCCTGCTGCCCGAGGGACCCATTTTCATCAGCAGGGACCGGGCAGGCAATGAGGAGGTTACCCAGTCGGATGCCGCCTGTGTGGATCTGCCCATGGCAGTGCTGGTCAATGCCAATACCTACTCTGCCGCTGAGTTCTTTGCTGCCGAACTCCAGGAGCAGGGAGTGGCGGTCATTGTGGGCGAACCCACCAGCGGGAAGGGGTATTCTCAGCAGACCTTCGCCCTGCCCCACGGCGGCGCTATGGCCATCTCTACCGGGGCCTATTTTACCGGCAACGGTACGTCGCTGATCGGGACCGGTTTGACTCTGGATCGGGAGGTCTATCTCACCGATGAGGGAGATGCCCAGCTGGAGGCGGCTCTGGACCTGCTGGAGCAAAACTAACAGGAAACGGGCCTTCCGCAACATCATGTTGCGGAAGGCCCGTTTTAAAATGGCGCTTAGGTGTGATCTTTGTCCCGCAGGTCCCGGAAGAGCAGAGAAATACACCAGATAGCCGCCAGACCAACCAGGGTAAAGATCACGCGGCTGAAGGTGCTGGACTGTCCTCCGAAGAGAAAGCCTACCAGGTCAAACTGAAAAATGCCGATGCTGCCCCAGTTGAGTCCGCCGATGATGGCAAGGACCAGGGCGATCTTGTCCAGGAACATAGGATATGCTGCCTCCTCCAAATTGAGATACCGCTGTTAGCATATCCTGTTTTGTGTGCAATATTCAAAAAATTTAAATGCCGCCATTTAGCTGCCTAAGAGCTTGCCCAGCCAGCTGCGTTTCAGCTTCACCGCCTTGTGGGGGCACAACTCATGACAGCAGTAGCAGCGGATACAGGAGCGGGGGTGGATCTTGGCTGTGCCGTCGGGGCCGGTCATGGTGATGGCTTTGCCGGGACAGGCGTTTTTGCAGATGGCGCACCCCACGCATACCTTGGACTGTACCATGGGAGTCTGGGACAGCAGGCTCTTACACAGCCGCCCGGCGGCGCCGGTGAGGGGGCCCAGAAATTCCATCAGGTTGCTTCGCACATTGGCAGGAAATCTGTAGTCCGGGATACGCAGGTCCTCCAGACGGGCGCCGATCAGCTCCACATCCTCCAAACGGGTGGGAGACAGCCCCCGGGCCTCCGCTGCCAGCAAAACGGGGTTGCTGTTTCGGGGCAGCCCCATGATCTCCCCGGCGATCACATCCAGAGCCAGAGGATTATCAGAGAGCAGCAGCAGGCCTACCTGTCTGGGCGTACCGGAGGAGCCGGGACCTTCCCCCTCCATGGCCAGAACGGCGTCCATGACGCTGAGGCGGGGCTTCATAAAGCCAATGAGATCCAACAGCACCTGGGCAAACTGGGCCTGATCCGGGTGAGAGCCATGGAAACCCACCTTGGTCAGGCCGGGGATGAGACCGAAGCTGTTTTTGACCGCGCCGGTCATGCCCATAAAGACATGGGTCTTCATTTTGCACAGATCAAAGATGCCGTCACAGTCCAGAGCGGGGGAGATGATTTCGGCCTGCCGGACCACCTTTCCCTCCGGCAGCTCTACTAAACGGGCGGAGGGGTCCATGCAGACCTCGCCACCGGACTCCTGAGCAGCCTGGGCCGCACCGGTCTTTTCGTACAGATTGCGGAGTACCGATTCCTTTTGAAGCGCGCCGCCGGGACTGTCTGCGATGACGGCAGTGCCCCCGGCCTCCCGGATCAGCTTGGCAATAGCGCCGATCACCGCCGGGTGGGTGCAAACCGCTGCCTCCGGCGGGACAGGGCGGAGCAGATTGGCCTTCAGCAGGATGCGCTCACCCGGCTGGACAAACCGGGAAATTCCGCCCATCCGCTCCACCGTTTTCCGCAGCGCAGTCTCCGCTTTGGCGTAATCGGTGCAGGAGACGACGTAAACCTGGTTTCCCATCACGCCAGAGACTTGGGCCCGAAGCCGTGGGGGAGCAGCTCATGGAGGGGCAGACGAACAAAGTCCCGGTCAGAGCGGCCCACCAGCACCGTCAGGTCGGGAGCAAATTCGTAAAGCATCTGACGGCAGGCACCGCAGGGCCAGCAGTAGTCGGCAGAGTTGCCCACCACAGCCAGCCGGACAAAGTCATCCCGGTGGCCCTCGCTCACCGCCTTGACCAGAGCGGTACGCTCGGCGCAGATGGTGGAGCCGTAGGCGGCGTTTTCCACATTACAGCCGGTGAATACCGTCCCGTCGGCGCACAGCAGGGCGGCGCCCACAGGAAAATGAGAGTAGGGGACATAGGAGCGTTCCAACATGGTAAAGGCCAGATCCACCAGTTCCCGGTCGGTCATAGCAATCCCTCCTGACAAATAAAAAGGTGGTAAAATGAGATTGGGTTCTCATTTTACCACCTTTTTTCAGGTGTGACAACTACCATTCATACCTTTCCGGGAAAGGGGACCCGGTGGACCAGCAGAATGGAGACTCCGCCGGTGACCGTTCCGGTGATGAGAGAGCACAGCAGCAGGGGGGGCAGATAAACCAGAGGAGCGGGAGTGCCCAACACGACCATAGCAGCCAGGATCTGTCCGGTATTGTGAGCGGCAGCGCCGGCAATGGACACGCCGAACAGGGACAGGCCGGGCAGCCGCAGCAGCAGGGCCATGACACCAAGGGCCAGCAGACCGCCGGTGAGAGAGAAGGCCAGTGCCATCAGGTTGCCTCCCAGCAGGGAACCCAGCAGACAGCGGGCAATGAGAATCAGCAGAGCCTCCCGACCGGACAGACGGCACAGGGCGTACACGGTGACCAGATTGGCCAGGCCAAGCCGCAGGCCGGGAAGGGGGAAAAGAATGGTCAGTGGGACCAGGCCCTCCGCCACGGAGAGAGCCAGGGCCAGGGCCGTGAGGACTGCCGAGCGGGTGAGCCGTCGGAGGGAAACAGACACAGGCGAACCTCCTTCCAGGAAAAAAGAAACGCAGGTGGGGAACTTTTCAGCCTGTTACCGCGTCAAAGGGTTCAGGCTCCGTACCGGACAGGGAGATGACCAGCCGATTGGGCAGACAGATGATCTGCTGCCCCGGGCGGCTGATCCAGCCGGTACGCACACAGTCCTGACTGGGACAGTCGCTGTGTTCAATACAGATACGGCCCTGTTCCGCCCGGATGGTGAGGGGGTAGGCTGCCCCTTCCACATCCAGCGTAACCGGCTGGGACAGCTGATCCAGGCGATACTGGGCCACTGTCTCGCCATCCAGGGTGATGACGGCGGTGACGGCGCTGCCCTCTGCAGGGCGCAGCAGGAATACCAGAAGTACCGCGAAAGCCACTACAGCCAGTACGACCAGACCGTCCCACAGGGTGGGACGGCGGCGATCAGCGGCGGGCGATCTCATAGGTATACCCCCGATCCTCGCCGGCGGGGCGGTAGCCCGCCTCCAGACCTTCGGTGACGATTACCTTATTGTCCTGCGTATACAGCACCAACTCAAAATCATCCCTGCTGCGCCAGAAGTCCAGCGCCTCCTCCGGACCGGCTACAAACAGGGTGGTGGAGAGAGCGTCGGCCAGCATATGGTCGGAGGAAATCACCGTCACGGACAAAAGACCGCTGTCGGCGGGATAGCCGGTTTTGGGATCGATGATGTGGTGATAGGTCTGACCGTTTTCCTCAAAATAGCGCTCATACCCGCCGGAGGTGGAGGCGGTTTGATCTGCCAGAGAGAGGACGCACAGAGCCTCCGAGGTGTTCTGCGGGTCTTTGACCGCCACCTGCCAGGCGGAACCATCCAGCTTACTGCCGATGGCGGTGACGTTGCCGCCCAGATCCAGCAGAGCGGAAGTAACGCCATACTCTCGCAGCACGGCGTCCGCCCGGCCGGCGGCAAAGCCTTTGGCCACTGCGCCCAGGTCTACTTCCATACCTGCCTGCTTAAGTCGGGCAGAGGAGGAGGCCTCATCCACAATGAGGGCTTCGCTGTTCACCAGAGACATAGCGTCGGCCAGAGCCTCAGCTGAAGGAACGTGGCGCTCCTCCTTGGTAAAGCCCCAGGCGTCCATCACAGGCGCGATGGTGATATCAAAGCAGCCGGGCAGCAGCTGGGAAACTGATTTGGCAAAGGACAGCAGATCTGCCACCTCGGCATCCAAAGAGATCAGGGTACCGTCTCCGGCATGGCTGTTGAGAAGAGAGATCTGGCTGTCCGGATTGGTGCGGGAAAGCAGCTTGTCCAGACGTTCGACCTCCTGCCGGGCGGCCTGGATGGCATCTTCGCCGCCTTCGTTATATACACGGATGGACATGACGGTGTCCATGGAAAAGAACTGGACCTGTGCAGGTTCTGCATCGGCAGAGGGGGCGGTGCAGCCAGCCAGGAAAAGCAGGCAGCAAAGGAAAGGAAGAAAACGCTTCATGATTGACTCCATTCTGCATGGTGCGGCTCCGCCAAAGACCGATGGCGCCGCGGTTTCGGACTTTTTTGCAGACCTTATTCTAGCATAGTTTTTCACGATTGAAAAGAGAAAAGGGATTCTTGACTTGCAATATGCGGCAGATTCTGATAAACTATATGGGATTGATGATTCAGGGTTGTTCGCCATATCTGCCGAACACTTTGCCACAGGAGATGGATACATGAATAAGAAAGAACAACAGAAAGCCCAGCGCGCACGGGAAGAAGACATCGTTCTGACTAAGGTCCTCTGGTGGATTCTGGGCGCTGTGGTGCTGGAGGCTCTGCTCCTTCTGCTGAACAAGGTATATGTAAACTTTACCACTGAACAGGTCTATATTGCGGTAGCCCTTCAGGGAATGTTCAATGTATTGTCCATTGTACTGCCGATCTGCTTCGTGGTTTTGCTGATTTGGACCCTGGTATTCTGGCGTGCAGGCCGTTCTCTTTGTCTGCCGGGGGTCCTGACCGGGATTTCTCTGGTGCTGGCCGTGTGTGCGGTGGTCATTCATTACTTCTATGACAAGGGCATCAATTTCCTGTACATCGCGGTGCCTGCGGTAGCCGTGCTGGCGCTGATTTACTATCTCTACCAGCGGGAATTTTTCTTTGCTGCGGTACTCGGTGCTTTGGGTCTGCTGGGCGTTAAAGTTGCTGCTCAGGCTGCCAGCAGTCCCCTGGTGGGATATGGCTATCTGTCTGTACTGGCCGTGATCGTTGTGGTCGCCGCCGTGTGCTTCCGGATGCTCCAGGCCCATAAGGGCGTGTGGAACATCAAAGGCAAGAGCAAGGAAATCCTGCCCAAGAACGCGAACTACGCCATGCTCTATGTGACCTGTGCCCTGGTCGCCGTGGTGGTAATCGCGGCGTGTGTGCTGGGGGCCCTGGCACTGCTGTACGGTGTATTGGTAGCCTGGCTGCTGATCTTGGCGGTCTACTACACTGTGCGTCTCATGTGATTGGGTGAAAGAATAAAAAAGCCCGGTTCGGCAAAGGCCGAACCGGGCTTTTTTATTACAGAAGAGCCAGACCGTTGATGACCAGCTTGAACTGGAGACGCAGGTGCTCGGCCGCCCGGCGGCACAGAAGCATCCGCTCTAAAAAGATCTCGAAGTAGTCCATAACAGCACAGAACTCTGTATTGATGGTCAGAGTCAGGGTAATGGTACCCGCATCCTTGTCCAGCGAAAGATCGGAACGCTCGGCGGCGTAGTTGACCCGATCATGGATGTCAAAGCTTTGGTGCTCCTTGTTGCGGACCCGGCTGCGGCGCACGTCTGTCTTGTCAGCAAGGAGCAGGGCGGCGGCCACAGGATTGACCGGGAAGGCGGTAGAGTCGTCGTGATGGCCGATGGCGGTGATGACAGCGGCTACATCTGCCGGTTCCATTCCCATCTTGTCCAAAATGCGAAAGGCCATAACTGCGCCGGTTTGGGCGTGATCGTGGCGGTTGACCACGTTGCCGATGTCGTGCATAAAACCAGCAATGCGGGCCAGTTCCTGCTGATGAGCATCATAACCAAGCTGTACCAGAATGTCAGCAGCAACCTCAGCGCAGCGTGTCACATGGGCAAAGCTGTGTTCTGTAAAACCCAGTGCCGACAGCGAATGGTCGGCCTGTGTGATATAGGTGCGGATCTCTTCCGACTGGCGTACCATCTGATAACTGATTTTCATACCGGGATTTCCTCCTCTGCCAGATAGCCTGCTCTCTCATCATAACCAAGGAAGGCCTGTTTTGCAAGTTGGAGAAAATTTTTTCTGGACTGTGCAAAAAAGCGTTGACAAATAGCAAATGGTATGCTACTATATTCTGGCTGACGTACTTAACAACAGTCAGCGCCCATGCGGGTGTAGTTCAATGGTAGAATCCCAGCCTTCCAAGCTGGTCGCGTGGGTTCGATTCCCATCACCCGCTCCATACGCGCCTGTAG
>NZ_CAJFGT010000062.1:0-15373 GCF_904377885.1 Flavonifractor sp. An112
GCGCATCTACTTCGGCGGCGGGGAGGATGTGGAGCTCCAGAAGAGCAACATCCTGCTCATGGGCCCCACCGGCTGCGGCAAGACCCTGTTTGCCCAGACTCTGGCCCGCATCCTGAAGGTGCCCTTCGCCATTGCCGACGCCACCACCCTCACCGAGGCGGGCTACGTGGGCGACGACGTGGAGAACATCCTGCTGCGTCTGGTCCAGGCCGCCGACTACGACATTGAGCTGGCCGAGCGGGGTATCATCTATGTGGATGAGATCGACAAGATCGCCCGCAAGAGCGAGAATACCTCCATCACCCGCGACGTGTCCGGCGAGGGTGTGCAGCAGGCCCTGCTGAAGATCCTGGAGGGTACCGTGGCCAATGTGCCCCCCCAGGGCGGCCGCAAGCACCCCCATCAGGAGTTCATCCAGATCAACACCAAGAACATCCTCTTCATCTGCGGCGGCGCCTTCGACGGCATGGAGAAGATCATCGAGCAGCGTCTGGACAAAAAGACCATCGGCTTCGGCGCCGAGATCCAGAGCAAGAAGGAGAAGGATACCGCCATCTTCAAGGAGGTCCAGCCCCACGACCTGCTGAAGTTCGGCATCATCCCCGAGCTGGTGGGCCGTCTGCCGGTGATCACCACCCTGAACGCCCTGGACAAGGACCAGCTGGTGCGCATCCTCACCGAGCCCAAGAACGCCCTGGTGAAGCAGTACCAGAAGCTGCTGGAGTACGATATGGTGGATCTCACCTTTGACACCGCCGCCCTGGAGGCGGCCGCCGACAAGGCTATTGAGCGTGGTATCGGCGCCCGCGGCCTGCGGGCGGTGCTGGAGGAGGTCATGACCCAGGTCATGTACGACGTGCCTTCCGACCCCACCATCACCAAGGTGACCATCACCGCCGAGAGCGTCAAGGACCATGTGCCTCCCACGGTGGAGCACGACCCGGAGCGCACCCACCGGCCCAGGCTGGGCGGCGCGTCCCTCCGTGCCGAGCACGGCGGAAAGGCCCCAAAGGGCAACGTGTCCTGAACAGAACAGCCATAAGACCAATATAGGAGACAGGAACCGGGAGACTGGGCAGGACCGGCCGCCCCCGGTCCTGTCTCCTGTTTCATATTCCCGAGAGGAGGGAAGTCCATGCAAACCAATCTGCCTGCGGTCATGCCGGCCCTGGCCCTGCGGGGCCTGACCATTTTTCCCAATATGATGCTCCACTTTGACGTGGGCCGGGAGGCCTCCATCAAGGCGCTGGATGAGTCTATGACCTCTGGCCAGCCCATCTTTCTGGTGGCTCAGCGGGACATGGCGGTGGAGGAGCCTAAGGAGGCCGACCTCTACCGGGTGGGTACTATCAGCACCGTCCGCCAGATTCTCCGCCTGCCCGGCGGTAATGTGCGGGTGATGGTGGAGGGCGTCAGCCGCGGACGGCTCCAGTGCCTGACCCAGACCACGCCATACTTCACCGCCCAGGTGGAGGAGATCCCGGAGGAGACCACCTTCCGCCGCTCTGCCCGCACCGAGGCGCTGATCCGTCAGACCTACGAGCTGTTTGAGAACTACATCGACCTGGCCCCCAAGATGACTCCCGACATTCTGCTGTCGGTGCTCTCCAGCGAGGAGCCGGGCTATATTGCCGACTACATCGCCCAGAACCTGCCCATGCGCACCGGGGACAAGCAGGCCATTCTGGAAGAGTTGCGCCCCGTCCGCCGGCTGGAGAAGCTGTGCCAGAACCTCCGCCGGGAGGTGGCCATTCTGGAGCTGGAGCACCAGATGCAGGACAAGGTGCGGGACCAACTCACCCGGAGCCAACGGGACTATGTGCTGCGGGAGCAGCTGAAGGTCATCCAGCAGGAGCTGGGGGAGGACGGCCAGGGGGACAGCGAGCTGGAGGAGTACCGCCAGCGTATTGCCCAGGCCAAGCTGCCCCAGGAGGTGGCGGACAAGCTGACCAAGGAGCTGGGCCGGCTGGAGAAGCAGCCCTTCGGCTCCGCCGAGGCTACGGTGCTGCGCAACTACCTGGATACTGTGCTGGAACTGCCCTGGGGCAAGTATACCAAAGAGCGGGTCAACGTGGAGGCCGCCCGGAAGGTGCTGGATGGGGACCACTACGGCCTGGAGAAGGTAAAGGAACGTATCCTGGAGTTCCTGGCCGTCAAGCAGCTTTCTCCCCAGATGAAGGGGCAGATCATCTGCCTGGTAGGCCCGCCCGGCGTGGGTAAGACCTCCATTGCCACCAGCGTGGCCCACGCCATTCATCGGAATATGGCCCGCATCTCTCTGGGCGGCGTCCACGACGAGGCTGAGATCCGGGGCCACCGCAAGACCTATGTGGGGGCTATGCCCGGCCGCATCATTGCCGCCATCAAGCAGGCCGACAGCTGCAATCCGCTGCTGCTGCTGGATGAGATCGACAAGCTGGGCAACGACCAGCGGGGCGATCCTGCCTCCGCGCTGCTGGAGGTGCTGGATGCCGAGCAGAACGCTACCTTCCGGGACCACTTCCTGGAGGTGCCCTTCGATCTGTCCGACGTGCTCTTCATCACCACCGCCAACACCCTGGACACCATCCCCAAGCCCCTGCTGGACCGGATGGAGGTCATTGAGCTGAGCAGCTACACCGACGAGGAAAAGGTGGAGATCGCCAAGCGCCACCTGATCCCCAAGCAGATCAAGCGCCACGGCCTGACAAAGGCCAAGTTCAAGCTGTCCGACGACGCACTGCGTATGCTCATCCGGGGCTACACCCGGGAATCCGGCGTGCGTATCCTGGAGCGGCAGATCGGCGCTCTGTGCCGTAAGGCCGCTATGCGCCTGGTGACAGGCGCTGTAAAGTCGGTCAGCGTTACAGAAAAGAACCTGGAGGAGTTGCTGGGCATCCCCCGGTATCACCCCGACCACATCCCCCAGACCGAGCAGGTGGGCGTGGTCAACGGCCTGGCCTGGACCAGCGTGGGAGGCGAGATCCTGGAGGTGGAGGTGGCCGTGGTGCCCGGCACCGGCAAGGTGGAGCTTACCGGCAACCTGGGGGACGTGATGAAGGAGTCTGCCCACGCCGCCCTGACCTACATTCGCAGCCGGGCTGCCCAGCTGGGCATTGAGGCCGACTTCCACAAGACAAAGGATCTCCATATCCACTTCCCGGAGGGAGCGGTGCCCAAGGACGGCCCCTCCGCCGGCATCGCCATCACCACCGCCATGGTGTCCGCCCTCACGGGGATGCCGGTCAAGACGGAACTGGCGATGACAGGCGAAGTTACTTTACGGGGCAGAGTGCTGCCCATCGGCGGTCTGAAAGAAAAGACCATGGCCGCCTACCGCAACGGGATCCGCACTGTGATTGTTCCGGCGGATAACGTGAAGGACCTGGAGGAGATCGATCCCACCGTCAAGGCGGGCCTGCGGTTTGTGCCTGTGGAGCAGGTGGATCAGGTACTGGCTGAGGCCCTGGACCTGAAGGTATGTGAACCTGCCCAGCCGTTGGCTCAGCCCCACACCGGGACCCAGACCGCCGAGCGGCCCAATCTGCGCCAGTAAGACGGGGGCAAACCCCCGTCGCGCATACACATTTGGGAGGTAATTATGCCCATCAATCTGCAAAAAGCGGAATTTGTCCGCTCCGCCGCCAAGGCGTCTGACTTTCCCCGGGACCGGCTGGCCCAGGTGGCCTTTGCCGGCCGCTCCAACGTGGGCAAGTCCTCAGTGATCAACCGGCTCCTGAACCGGAAGAACTTTGCCCGGGTGGGCGCCGCCCCCGGTAAAACCACCCACATCAACTACTTCCTCATCGACTCCGCTTTCTATCTGGTGGACCTGCCGGGCTACGGCTACGCCAGGGTGTCCATGGCGGAGAAGCAGCGGTGGGGGCGGCTCATGGAGGAGTGGTTTGCGGACAACTCTCTGATGACACTGGGGCTGATGATCGTGGATTCCCGCCACAAGCCCACCGCCGACGACTGCACCATGGCCCAGTGGTTCAAGAACAGCGGCAAACCCTTTGCCGTGGTGGCCAACAAGCTGGACAAGCTGCGCAAGAGCGACATTGAGCCCAATCTGGCCCGCATCCGGGAGACCCTGGAGCTGGACGGCGATGTAAAGGTGATTCCCTTTTCGGCTGAAAAGGGAGACGGAAAGCAGGAACTGCTCAATCTGATTCTGGACCACGCGGAGGGACTGGCATGAGATATGTGAAGCTGCTGCGGGACGGCAAGGGCGTATGGGGCGTGCTCCAGGGAGACCTGGTGCGCACCCTGACCCGCCCGCCCTTTGAGGGGATCTGCTACGACGGGGAGAGTCTGCCCCTGGAGGCCTGCCGCCTGCTGGCCCCCTGCGAGGCCACCAAGATCGTGTGCGTGGGCAAGAACTACTATGACCACGCCATGGAGATGGGGGAGGGGGTACCTGAGCAGCCCATCCTCTTCCTGAAGGCCCCCAATACCCTCAACCATCCCGAGGGGACCGTCCACGCCCCCGCCTTTGTGGAGCGGCTGGACTACGAGGGGGAGCTGGCTTTCGTGATCCGCCGCCGGGCAAAGGATGTAAAGGCGGAGAACTTTGCAGACTATATCCTGGGCTACACCTGCCTCAACGATGTCACCGCCCGTGACGTGCAGAAGGGGGACGGCCAGTGGACCCGGGGCAAGAGCATGGACGGCTTTGCCCCTCTGGGCCCCGTGGTCACCGACGAGGTGGACCCCGACGCTCTGGCCATCGAGACCCGGCTCAACGGGGTGGTGGTCCAGCAGGGGAACACCAGCCAGTTCATGACGGCGGTGCCTCAGCTGCTGGAGTTCATCACCGCCTCCATGACCCTGGAGCCTGGCGACGTGGTGACCACCGGTACCCCAGCAGGCATCGGGCCTATGGTGCCCGGCGACACCGTGGAGGTTACCGTCCAGGGCATCGGCACCCTGCGGAACCACATCATCTGAGCAGAGGCCGGACCGGCTGGGCAAACCCGCCGGTCCGGCTTGTGTTTTTCGGGAAAATTTGATATAATCGGAATCAAATTATGGACAGAACTGAGGTGAAATGGAATGGAGCGGCGAATCGTGCTGGGGAAGATGCTCAACCTGCGGGATCTGGGCGGCTATCCTACGGCGGATGGGAGGACCACCCGGTGGGGCGTTCTGCTGCGGGGGGACAACCCTATGGGATTGACCGACGCCGATGTCCAGCTTCTGCTGGAGCGGAACATCACTACTATCATCGACCTGCGCAGCCCGGCGGAGGCGAGACAGTTCCCTGACGAACTGACGGCCCGTTCCGGCTTCTCCTGCCATTTCATTCCCATGTCTACCGGCGAGAAGCTGCCCAACGAGGAGGAGCTCATCGGCCTGGGCTATTTCCGCACCCTGGAGCGGAAGGACACCATACGCTCGGTGCTGGAGACCATCGCCGACGCACCTGGGGGTGTGCTCTTCCACTGTATGGCGGGGAAGGACCGCACCGGCTGCATTGCCGCCCTGCTGCTCACCCTGGCGGGAGTGGACCGTCTGGATATCCTGGCGGACTATCAGGTGTCCCAGACCTATATCCGCCCGGTGATCCGGTGGATGCAGGAGACCCGCGCCGACCTGCCCGCCTATGTGGGCCTCTCCAAGCCGGAATATCTGGAGGATTGCCTGGAGAGGCTGGAGGGGGCCTACGGCTCTGTTTTGGACTATCTGTATGCCGCCGGACTGACCGATCCGGTACTGGACCGGCTGAAACGCAAACTGTTGGAGGAATGACCATTGGGTTCTCTGCGTGAATTTGCCCAGCACATGGACTGGTGGGGGCTTGTGGCTCTGCTCATCAGCGCCGTGGCCGCTCTGTTGTGCATCACCCTGCATGAGCTGTCTCACGGCTTTGTGGCCTACCGGCTGGGCGATCCCACCGCTAAAAACGCCGGACGGCTTACCCTCAATCCCATCAAGCACCTGGACCTCATCGGCCTTTTGATGATGGTGGTGGTCAAGGTGGGCTGGGCCAAGCCGGTGCCGGTGGATATGCGCTACTTCAAGCGACCCAAACAGGGCATGGCTTTCACCGCCCTGGCAGGACCGGTGGCCAACTTCCTCACCGCTCTGGCGGCAGTGGCGCTGGCCTCCGTTGTCTGGCACTTCGCTCCCATCAACAAGGGCACTCTGCTGGCCCTGTGTTTCCTGTCCAATATGGCCCTGCTGGGGGTTGGCATGGGGCTGTTCAACCTGATCCCCATTTCCCCTCTGGACGGGTCCAAGATCCTGTTTGCCTTCCTGCCCGACAGGACCTACTAT
Organism: Flavonifractor sp. An112; assembly: GCF_904377885.1. Taxonomy (NCBI): domain Bacteria; kingdom Bacillati; phylum Bacillota; class Clostridia; order Eubacteriales; family Oscillospiraceae; genus Flavonifractor; species Flavonifractor sp. An112. The sequence goes on from NZ_CAJFGT010000062.1 coordinate 6,259, forward strand.
ACCATCCTCAAGTATGAGAAATATGTGATGGGCCTGCTCATCATCCTGGTGCTGGTGGGGGTGTTCAACAAGCCCCTGACCTTCCTGATGGTCCAGTGCCTGCGGGGGCTGTGCGCCATCACCGGAATGCCGCTGGAATGGCTGCTCTATCTCCAGGACGTTTCCACTATTCTGAACCTGTTTTGAGGTGAGTGCCATCGAAACGCCCATTTACCATCTGGAAAAAGTGGTCAAGAACCGGGAGGATATGGAGGACTTCAACGGCCCCCTGGACTTGATTCTCCATCTGCTGAGCAAGAACAAGATGGAGATCAAGGACATTCAGATCTCCCTGATTCTGGACCAATATCTGGCCTGGATGGACCAGCGGCGGCAGCTGGACCTGGAGGTGGCCAGCGAGTTCGTCACCATGGCGGCCCAGCTGGTCTACATCAAGACCCGGATGCTGCTGTCCATCCACGATGAGGAGGCCCTCACCGAACTGGAACAGTTGATGGCCTCCCTGGAGGAACATCAGCGGCGGGAGGACTATGTCCGCATCAAGGCGGTGGTGCCCACCCTGTCCGACCGCTATGCGGTGGGGCGGGACTACCTGACCAAGCCGCCGGAGGCCATCCAGGCGGACAAGACCTACCGCTACGTCCACAAGCCTGAGGACCTGCTGAAGGCCATGAAGTCGGTCCTGGCCCGGACCGACCACCGACTGCCGCCCCCTATGGCCGCCTTCGAGGGCATCGTGGGCCGGGAGCCCTACCCGGTGGCCGACAAGGCCGACGAGATTCTGGAGCGGCTGGCCCGGTTCGGGGTCACCCGGTTTTCCGCCCTGTTCCGGGGCAACCGGAGCCGGTCGGAGATCGTGGCCACCTTTATCGCTGTGCTGGAGCTGTGCAAGGCCCGGCGGGTGCGCCTGGCGGGGACCGAGCAGGACTGCACCATTACAAGCACCGGGGAGGGCGGGGAGGAGCCCGACTACTCCACCGATGTTTATGAGCCGTCAGACGGGGGATAATCTATGGAAGTAAAGGAAATAGAATCGGCCATCGAGGGCATCCTCTTTGCCGCCGGGGAGCCGGTGGGAGTGGAACGGCTGTGCCTGGCCCTGGACCTGGACCGGGGCACCGTGGACACGGTGTGCAAGCGCATGGCCGACCGCTACAGCTATGAGCGCCGGGGCATCCGGCTGGTGCGGCTGGAGACCAGCTATCAGCTGTGCTCTGCCCCTGAGTTCGCCCCCTACATCCGAAAAGCCTTTGAGACCCGCCGTCCGGCCCGGCTGAGCCAGCCCGCTCTGGAGGTGCTGGCCATCATCGCCTACCACCAGACTGCCACCCGGGCCTATGTGGACCAGGTGCGTGGGGTGGACAGCTCCTACACCATCGGCCTGCTGCTGGAGCGGGACCTGATCGAGGAGTGCGGCCGCCTGGCGGTGCCGGGCCGGCCCATCCAGTACCGCACCACCCAGACCTTCCTGCGGTCCTTCGGCCTGTCCAGCCTGGACGAACTGCCCGAGCTGCCCAATATGCCGCCGGAGGACGGGCAAATTACCCTGGAGATGCAGGCGGCGGTGGAGCGGCTGAAGGCGGCGGAGGAAGGGGAGAACCTGTCCGCCATTACGGAAGAAGAGATCGAGGAAGCCGCCAGGGAGCTGGCCAAGTCTGAGGAGGAGTCTGGGGCATGATTGTGCTGCTGGTTCTGGGGATCGTGGTCCTGGCGCTGGTGCTGCTCAGCCTGATCCGGGTGGGGGTATGGGCGGAGTACGCCCAAAAGACCTTTACCGTTCGGCTGCTGGCAGGGCCGGTGCGGGTGACCCTCTTTCCCCGGAAGGCCAAACAGCCCAAACCGGCCAAGGCAAAAAAAGCCAAGGCATCCAAGCAAAAAAAGTCCAAGCCTCCAAAGAAGCCCAAGACGGCGGGAGAAATCTTTGATCTGGTGAAAGAACTGCTGCCGGTGGTGACCGATGCCGCCGGGCAGCTGCGGCGGAAGATCCGCATTGACCAGTTTTATTTGGACGTGGTTGTTGCCTCCGCCGATCCGGCCAAGACGGCGGTGAATTACGGCAGACTCAACGGGGCCATCGGTATGTTTTGGCCCCTGGTGGAGCAAAATTTCAAGGTGAAGGAGTGGCGCATCCGCACCAACGTGGATTTTACCACCGAGCATCCCACTGTATATCTGCGGGCGGCGGCCACATTGACCATCGGGCAGATCCTTGCCTTGGGCGTCCGGGTGGCATCCAAGGTACTGCCCATCCTTTCCAAACAAAAAAGCGGGAGCAAATCCCGGCAGGAAACACAGAAAGAGGCGGTTTAAGCTATGGAAAAGCATCCTATCGGAGATCTGATGGGCGAGATCGTGGACAAGGTCCGTGAGATCGCAGACGCCAACACCATTGTGGGCCAGCCCATCGTCACCGGCGAGGTGACCATCATCCCCATCTCCCGGCTCAGCGTGGGTGTGGGCTCCGGCGGCACTGAGTTTGGCAGCAAGCACAAGAAACCGGAGGACAACAGCTGCTTCGGCGGCGGCGCCGGGGCGGGCATCAACCTGATCCCGGTGGGCTTCCTGGTGGTCAAGGACGGCTCGGTGAAGCTGCTGCCTGTGGCGCCTCCCGCCGCTACCACTGTGGACCGGGTGGTGGAGATGGTGCCCGAGGCCATCGACAAGATCACGGACTTCATTGAGAAGCAGCAGGAGAAGAAAAAGGCAGAGAAGGCCGCCAACCCGGGCACGGATAAACCGGGATTTGAGGGCGTATACTAACGGCATCGATGTGAGGTGATGCTGTTTTGAAACGCTGGTGCGCCCTTTTGCTGGTTCTGTCTCTGCTGGTTCTGCCCGTTTTCGGGGCAGAACCCACCCTGTCCGCCTCCTCGGCCATCCTGATGGACAAAGAGAGCGGGCGGGTGCTCTATGAGAAAAACGCCCGGGAACAGAGGAGCATCGCCAGTATCACCAAACTGATGACCGCCCTGGTGGCGGTGGAACTCCATCCCGACCTGTCCTCCACGGTAACCATCAAGCGTGAGTGGACGGGGGCGGAGGGCTCCTCCATGTACCTCAAGCCGGAGGAGAAGGTCACCCTGGAGGCTCTGCTCTACGGGCTGATGCTCTCCTCGGGCAACGACGCGGCCCTGGCCATTGCAGGCTACTGCGGGGGAGACGTGGAGAGCTTCGTGGCGGAGATGAACAAAAAGGCCGCCCAGCTGGGCATGAACGACACCCACTTTGCAAACCCCAACGGTCTGGACGATCCCGACCACTGCTCCACCGCCTACGATATGGCCATCCTGGCCCGGGCGGTGCTGGAGCGGGAGGAGCTGCGGGCCATCGTCTCCACCCGGTCTATCTTCATTGCTGGTCGGAGCCTGACCAACCACAACAAGCTGCTGTGGCGGTATGAGGGGTGCACCGGCCTGAAAACGGGCTACACCGACGAGGCGGGACGGACCCTGGTGTCCAGCGCCCTGAGGGATGGCCAGGAGCTCATCGCCGTCACCCTCAACGCCCCCAACGACTGGACGGACCACGCCGCCCTCTTTGACTACGGCTTTGCCACCTATCCCCGGACCCTGGCGGCGTCGGCGGGGGAGTGGACCCACATTCCGGTGACGGGCAGTCTGTGCCCTTTCACCCGGGTGAGCACCGTGTCCGACTTTTATTACCCGCTGGCCCAGGGCGAGACCGTCCAGCGTACGGTGGACCTGCCGGAGCAGGTGGAGGCGCCGGTGGAGGCCGGGTTCCCGGCGGGGAGCCTCACCCTCACCCTGAACGGGGATGAGATCGGCCGGCTGCCCCTGCTCTACCAGACGGGCGCGGCCAACAACGTGGCCCCTCTGCGGTGGTGGCAGCGGCTGTTCGGATGAATTTGACACAATACAGAAGAGGTCTGCCGTTTTACGGCGGGCCTCAACTGCGGAAAGGAGACTGCCGGTGGAAGAGCGGCTGCAAAAGATACTGTCTGCCCATGGGCTGTGCTCCCGGCGGACGGCGGAGACCTGGCTGACGGCGGGCCGGGTGACGGTGAACGGCAAGCCTGCCGCTGTAGGTGATAAGGCCGACCCGGACAAAGACGATATCCGGGTGGACGGCAGGCCTCTGAAGGGTCCTGAAAAGCGTACTTATCTGATGCTCAACAAGCCAAGGGGCTATGTCACTACCCTGTCCGACGAGAAGGGACGGAAAACCGTGGGCGACCTGGTGAAAGGCTGCGGAGCCCGGGTATGGCCGGTGGGCCGGCTGGACCTGGATTCGGAGGGCCTGCTCATCCTCACCGACGACGGGGAGCTGACCCAGCGGCTCATCCACCCCAGCCATGAGGTGGAGAAGGAGTATCTGGTGTGGGTGAACGGAGATATCCCCGCCGCTCTGCCGGTGCTGCGGGGTCCCATGGAGCTGGACGGCGTGCCCCTCAGTCCCGCCCAAGTGGAGCGAGCGGGGGAGGGGATTTTGTCCGTCACCATCCATGAGGGGCGCAACCGGCAGGTGCGGCGGATGTGCGCCGCCGCCGGACTCCAGGTCACCCGCCTGCGCCGGGTGCGGGAGGGAGCCCTCACCCTGGGAGAGCTGAAGCCGGGCCGCTGGAGAGTCCTCAGCAGGGAAGAAGTGGCCCTGCTGGAGCAGGTCCCACCCAGAGCCTGAGGGACTTTTTGCAGGAAATGATAGAATTCTTGCAAAAAGGGGATTGCTTTTCTTTCGGAAAACCAGTATGATAGTGTTTACTGAATCAAGGGACGTACCGCGGCTGCGCGGCCGTCTTTCTGTCCGGTCTGTCCACGGTCACACCGGGGGATGGACCGGGATTCTTTGTCATCAAGGTTAACGGCGTTATGTCGACAGGGATCAGAACGCCGGGAGGTACTGGTTATGCCGAAAGATATTCTCTCTACCATTCAATCTGAAATGAATACCTTCTCCAAGGGGCAGAAGCTCATCGCCAACTTCATCCTGGAGTCCTATGACAAGGCCGCCTTCATGACGGCCAGCAAGCTGGGCAAGACGGTGAAGGTGAGCGAGTCTACCGTGGTGCGCTTTGCCGCCGAGCTGGGCTACGACGGCTATCCCGCCATGCAGAAGGCCCTGCAGGAGATGATCCGCAGCAAGCTCACCTCCATCCAGCGCATCGAGGTGACCAACGACCGCATCGGAGACCACGACATTTTGTCCATGGTGATGCAGTCCGACATTGAGAAGATCCGCCTGACCATGGAGGAGACCGACCAGGCCCAGTTCCAGCGTGCGGTGGACGCCATCGTCAAGGCACGCCACATCTATATTCTGGGTGTGCGCTCCGCCGCCGCCATCGCCAGCTTTATGGGGTTCTATTTTACCCTGATCTTCAACAATGTGACCATCATCCACACCACCTCCAGCAGCGAGGTCTTTGAACAGCTGCTTCACATCGGGCCGGAGGACGTGATCATCGGTATCAGCTTCCCCCGGTACTCCCGCCGGACAGTGAAGGCCATGCAGTTTGCCCACGACCGGGGGGCGGAGGCTATCGCCATTACCGACTCGGCGGCATCCCCCCTGGCCCCCTATTCCACCATCACCCTGCTGGCCAAGAGCGACATGGCCTCCTTCGTGGACTCCCTGGTGGCCCCCCTCAGCCTGGTCAACGCCCTGATCGTGGCCATCGGCCGGAAGAAGAACGACGACCTCTCCCGCACCTTTGAGAGTCTGGAACGGATTTGGGACGAGTATGAGGTCTATGAGAAGGTGGACGAAAACCCTTGAGTGAGATCATCGTGATTGGCGGCGGCGCCGCCGGTTGTATGGCGGCCCTGGCCGCCGCGGAGCAGGGCGTGTCCGTTACCCTGCTGGAGCGCAACCCTAAGCTGGGCCGCAAGCTGTACATCACCGGCAAGGGCCGGTGCAACGTGACCAACCACTGCACGGTGCAGGAGTTGCTGCAAAATATCCCCGGCAACAGCCGGTTCCTGACCAGCGCCGCCACCCGCTTTACTCCCGAGGAGGCGGAAGCCTTTTTTGAAGGTCTGGGTGTGCCCCTGAAGGTCGAGCGGGGTAACCGGGTGTTTCCTCAGTCCGACAAGGCCGCCGACATCATCGACGCCCTGCTGCGGGCGCTGCGGAAGGCCCGGGTGGACATCGTTCAGGACCGGGCTGTCGGCCTGATCCTGGAGGAGGGACACATTACCGGCGTGAAGGGGGAGAAGGGGACCTATCCCTGCAAGGCGGCGGTGGTAGCCACCGGCGGAGTGTCCTATCCGCTCACCGGTTCCACCGGCGACGGCTACGACTTTGCCAAGGTGCTGGGCCATACCATTGTGGAGCCCCGGCCTTCTCTTGTGCCTCTGGTGGCGGAACAGGCCTTCTGCGCCCAGATGCAGGGCCTCAGCCTGCGGAACGTGGCCATCCAGGTGAAAAACAGCAAGAAAAAGACGGTGTATGCCGAGCAGGGGGAGATGCTCTTCACCCACTTCGGTATCACCGGGCCCCTGATCCTCTCCGCCTCCGCCCATATGCGGGACATGGGGAAGGAGCACTACTACATCCTGCTGGATTTGAAACCCGCCCTGGACCAGGAGAAGCTGGACGCCCGGGTGCTCCGGGACCTGGGGGAGGGTGCCAACAAGGATTTCCGCCATGTGCTGGAGGGGCTGGTGCCCCGGCTCATGGTGCCGGTGGTGCTGGAGCTGACCAGCATTCCCGGCGACCTGAAGGCCAACTCGGTGACCAAGGGGCAGCGCCGCCGGTTGGTGGAGACCCTCAAGTGCATTCGCATCGATATTTCCGGACCCCGGCCCATCGCCGAGGCCATTGTCACTGCCGGCGGCGTTAAAACTTCTGAGGTGGACCCCCATACCATGGCCTCCAAGAAGGCGGGCGGGGTCTTTTTTGCCGGGGAAGTGCTGGACGTAGACGCCTACACCGGCGGCTTTAATTTGCAGATCGCCTGGTCCACCGGCCGGGCGGCGGGACGAGGCGCGGCGGAGTTCGTTCGTCCCTCCAAGGAGGCAGAGTGATATGACCAAGCACAGGAGCATTGCCATCGACGGACCTTCCGGGGCGGGAAAATCCACCCTGGCCCGGGCGCTGGCAAAGGCGCTGGGTTACCTGTATGTAGACACCGGGGCCATCTACCGTACCGTGGGCCTGCAGGCCTTCCGTACCGGCGCAGACCCGGAGGACAGAGAGGCGGTGATCGCCCTGCTGCCCGGCCTGGACATCGGTCTGGGCTACGGGGAGGACGGGGAGCAGCGGATGTACCTCAATGGAGAGGACGTATCCCAGGCCATTCGTCAGCATGAGATCTCCCGGTATGCCTCCTGCGTGTCCGCCATCCCTGAGGTGCGTGCCTTTCTGCTGGACCGCCAGCGGAAGCTGGCCCAGGAGCACGACGTGGTCATGGACGGCCGGGACATCGGCACCGTGGTGCTGCCTGAGGCCGACGTGAAGATCTTCCTTACCGCCGCTCCCGAGGCACGGGCCCGCCGCCGCTGGCTGGAGCTGAAGGAGCGGGGCCAGAGCGCCGATTACGAGGCGGTGCTGCGGGACGTGAAGGAGCGGGATGAGAAGGACAGCACCCGCTCTGCCGCACCTCTGCGTCAGGCGGAGGATGCAGTTTTGGCCGATACTACCCAGCTGGACCTGCAACAAAGCTTGGACCTGCTGATTCAGATTGCAAAGGAGCAGTTGCAGGTATGAATATCATCTATATCCTGGCCTATATCGTTCTCTGGCCGGCCTTTCGTATCTTTAAACCCACCCGCTGCATCAACAAGAAGAACTTTCCGGAGGGGGGCGCTCTGCTGTGCGCCAACCATACCCGGATGAGCGACCCTCTCTTTGTGGCTTATGCTCTGGGTCTGAAGCACCAGATCCACGTCATGGCCAAGGAGGAGATCATGCACTGGCCCATCATCGGCTGGATCCTGAAGCACGGCGGCATTTTCGGCGTCAAGCGGGGCCAGGCCGACATCGGTGCCATCAAGACCGCCATGAAGTATCTGAAAAATGGGGAGCTGCTGCTTATGTTCCCCGAGGGCACCCGTCATCAGGACGGTGACTTCGGCGATGCAAAGACGGGCGCCGCCATGCTGGCTACTCGCACCGGCGTGCCCATTGTGCCTATCTATATGCCGGCGGAGAAACGCTGGTTCCGCTGGAACCAGGTGGTCATCGGGGAGCCTTATTACCCTGAAACAACCTCCAAGCGGCCTACCCCGGATGAGTACAAGGCCATCGCCGAGGACCTGATGAGACGGATCGAGGCTTTGCAGCCTCAGGCGGGACGATGAGGGTGGAGCTGGCCCGGTCCGCCGGGTTCTGCTACGGCGTCCGGCGGGCGGTGGAGCTGGCGGAACAGGCCGCCAAAAGCGGCAGACCCTGTGCCATGCTGGGCCCCATCATCCACAATGGCAGCGTCATTGACTATCTGAAGGAGCAGGGCGTGGCGCTGATCCAGTCTCCCGACCAGGTACCGCCCGGTACTGCCGTCATCATCCGCTCCCACGGAGAGGGGCGGGCGGTTCACCAGGCCCTGGAGGCCCGGGGCTGCCCGGTTATCGACGCTACCTGCCCTAACGTGTCCCGCATCCACCGCATCGTGGAGGAGGCGGAAGGGGAGGGCAGGCAGGTGCTCATCATCGGTATGCCTGACCATCCGGAGGTGGCCGCCATCGCCGGATGGTGCGCCCATCCCGTTGTGCTGGAAGGGGAGCAGGCCCTGGCCCGGTGGCTGGAGGCAGATCCCAAACGGCGGGAACTGCCCATCACCATGGTGTCTCAAACCACCTCCACGCACTTTATCTGGACAGAGTGCGTAAAAAAAGCAAAAAAAGAGTGTACAAATTTAAAAATTTTTGATACAATATGTAATGCTACGTATAAACGGCAGTCTGAGGCTCAGGCGCTGGCCGCCAAAAGCGATGCTATGGTCGTCATCGGTGGGCGGGAAAGCTCCAACACCAAACGGCTGGCCGAGTTATGCAAAGCGCTCTGTCCCATGGTCGTTTGGATCGAACGGGCGGCAGAGTTGGAACCTTCCACCCTGTACCGGAAGGCTTCTATTGGAATCACTGCGGGCGCGTCCACGCCTGAGTGGATTATAAAGGAGGTCTATGACAAAATGAGCGACGAAAACATTGAGATCGAG
>NZ_CAJFGT010000063.1:0-15105 GCF_904377885.1 Flavonifractor sp. An112
CGTATTCAGTTTTTAACACATTCCCTGTCTATCCGCTGTCCGCAAAACCATTGATTTTATTAGCTTTTTGCCGCTATCGCTATCACACCTCATTATTTGTCCGGCCCTGATTTTTACAGATAGATAATATCCAGTTCCAGCTCCTGCTTCATGGCGTAGCTGATGGTATACATGGTGCCCCCCAGCATTCCATTGTAGATGGAGATAAGCCGGGCGGCGTGATCCACCAGATAGCGGTTACGGCGGAGCATACAGCCCTTGTCATAGCGGCGCTGCACCATGGTCTCCCCATCGCAGGCTTCCACCAGTGCGTAATACCGGTCCCGGTCCCGCTCGCTCCAGCGGGCGGCCTGCTCCTCACAGGGAATAACCGCTTCCAGCGTGACATCGGGCATCTGCTCCCGCAGAGCAAGCACAGCCTCACAGAAGTAAAAGTCAGCGCCCCGGGCCATGCCGCACAGAAAATGTCGGTATCCGGCTTCATAGGCCCGCACTACCGACGCGGCCAGCTTATCCTTGATTTCCAGGCAAGAGGGGTCCTGCTCGTCCTCACCCCAGGGCAGCTTTTCCGGCCGATGCCCGGTAAAGCAGCAACTGATGTCCCGTCTCATAGCCAACCCCTCTCCGCAGTTTGATGCTGCCCATATTGTAAACGATTCCCTATTGGAAGTCAATAAAAATCGAACATTTGTTTTTGTCTTAGAAAGCAGTTGCAAATTGTGTTGGAATGTGTATAATAGGGGATGACAACTGAATGACTGTCTTCAGGGCAGGGTGAAAATCCCGATCGGCGGTAAAGTCCGCGAGCCGTTTTGGCCGACCCGGTGGAACTCCGGGACCGACAGTGACGCACAATGTGCGAAGTCTGGATGGAAGAAGACGTGTGGTACATTGGCACGCTCCCATTGCATGGAACTCTGAACGGCAGTTTGGTTCAGCAGATCCGGTAATGAGGAGTGTTTTGTTATGACCAATTCTGTTTCCGCCCGGCGGCGGGTGGGGGCTCGCGCCGTTACGGTGACGGCCATGTTTTCCGCCGTGGCCTTTGTGCTGATGTTCCTGGAGTTTTCTCTCCCCATCATCCCCAGCTTTGTAAAGATGGATGTGTCCGAGCTGCCCGCCCTGCTGGCTTCCTTCGGCCTGGGACCGGTGTACGGTGTGGTGGTGTGCCTGGTGAAGAACCTGCTCCACCTGCTTATCACCACCACCGGCGGTGCCGGTGAGCTGTGCAACTTCCTGCTGGGTGCCTGTTTTGTGTTCCCGGCGGGCCTGCTCTACCAGCTCCACAAGTCCCGCAAGACCGCCATTTTGGGCGCTCTGGTGGGTGCGATCATCATGGCCCTGCTGTCCATCCCCCTGAACTACTATATTACCTACCCCATTTACTCCAACTTTATGCCCATCGATACCATCATCGAGATGTATCAGGCCATCCGTCCCTCCACCAACGGCCTGCTGGAGTGCCTTGTGGTGTTCAATGCTCCTTTTACCCTGCTGAAGGGTCTGCTGGACGCGGTGATCTGCTTCTTGATCTACAAGCCCCTGTCCCCCCTGATCCACGGAAAACGGTAAATACAAAAACGACCGCCGAAAGGCGGTCGTTTTTTGTTGGGAGGCTAGGGCAGGGGGATGCTCCAGTCCAGGTCCGCCCACTGGCTTACCAGCCCCTCGTCCATATCGTCATAGGCGTAATAGATGCGCTGGATGTGCACGGCGGTGATAGGGCCTGTATCCTGAGTGAGCAGGATCTCCTGGGGATATCCTGCCCCATCCATGCCGCCCGGACGGCGGGGGATACCCTGATGGCAGGTGCCGTCCGCCTCCGTGAACTGGACCCCATAGATGTACTCGGCCTGCAATTCCACCAGAGACTTCCACCACTCCTCAGCCTTGGCCATCGTGCCGTATAGGGACAGGCGGCGGCCGTCCGCTGAGACCAGGGCAGTGATCCGGACCTCGCCCACGGTACGCTGTTCACAGATTGCCGCGATTTCCTCCGGAGGGGCCAGGGTCAGATCCACCTCCCGGACCTGGTCGGTCAGGTAGTCCTCCACCCGCAGGGTATAGCTGCCGTCCGGATTTGCCGCTTCATAGGTAAAGACGGCCTGGGCGTAGGTCTGATAGCCCTCCGGCAGATAGCGCCAACCCAGATATTGATCCTCTTGCAGAGGGGAGAAGGAGATGCGCTTGCGGGTCAGGGCGGTATATTGTCCCGTAGAGTAGGAGCCATTGTCCGACAGACTGAGGAAGGGATTGCTGCCGGCCAGGGCCTGGCCCTCCTGGCTGACCTCCATCTTGACATACAGATTTTGGTGGTTTTTGCCATTGAGACGCTCCTCCGAGCGGGAGACCACCTCCAGGGGGACAAAGAGGAAGCCGTCCCGGGCGTAGGCTCCGGAGATGAGATAGGTGCGGCCGCTGAGCTCAAATTCCAGCTCGCCATCCTGGATGCGGAGATCCGCCCCTGTTTCTGCCGCTCCCACCCCGGAGAAATAGCGGATGAGGGTTTGTACCCCAGTGGCCAGGGCTTGGTAGTTGGTCAGGCACAGGATCAGTGCCAGACAGGCCGCCAGGGTCCCCAGCCGACGCCAGGGAATTGGCCGTGCCGCTGAAGAGGTCATGGCTTCCTCCGTGAGATCCATAAGATCGTTTTCATCCAGCAGTTGATCCCAGTGATAGCGTTTCATGGTGCATCTTCCTTTCCGGCCCAGCCCAGCCCTTGTTGGGCCAGCAGCCGCTTCAGCTTCTTGCGCAGGCGGGTCACCCGGGCGTCCACCCCGTTGGGGGACAGCCCCAGTGTTTTCCCAATCTCTGCGGAGGGCCATTGGTAGAGAAACCGCAGGGTAAAGAGTCTCCGTTCCTCAGGACCCAAGGCCTCCAGAACACGGCGGACACCGTCCCGAAGGGCGGAGCGCTCGGCGTGGTCCTCTGCCCACAGGGTCCCCTGGTGTTCCTCCAGGGAGTCCTCCCGCCGGGCGGCCAGCCTGCGGCGGCGGTCCTTGGCCCGACTGCGGACCAGTACGCAGAGATAGGTTTTTTCGCTGCCCCTGGTGGGGTCCCACCTTTGAATGCCGTCCACATAGGTCCACAGGGCGTCCTGGACACACTCCTCGGCCTCCTCCGGGTATCCGGGCAGTAGAGCGTCCGCCACCGTGTGCAGCAGCCTGCCGTACTGGTCCAGCACCCGCTGGGCCTCCCGGTCCCGGTCCATGGTGGTATCCATGCCTTTCCCCCCTTTCACCCAACAGTACGACAGAGCGGCGGTATACCTGACGATGTTTCACTCCATTTTATCAAAAAAAGCCCCTGAACGGGAAGCAAACCCGTTCAGAGGCTGGTTGGGATTGGAAGGGATCAGGCCTGGTCCACCACCTGGCCGGAGAGGACGCTCTTGGCCTCCACGGTCAGTTCGCCATTGACACAGTCCACAGTGAGGGTGTCGCCGGGCTGGACCTGATCGGCAATGATCTTCCGGCTGATGAGGGTCTCCACCCCGTGCTGCACAAAGCGGCGCAGGGGACGGGCGCCAAAGGCGGGATCATAGGCGCTGTCGATGATGAAGCGCTTGGCTGCATCGGTGAGGACCACCTTCAGCTGCTTCTCCTCCAGACGGCGGTTGAGCTCGCTTACCAGCAGGTCGATGATGTGGGTGATGTTGTCCTTGGTGAGGGGCTTGTAGAACACAATCTCATCCAGACGGTTGAGGAACTCGGGCCGGAAGGAGTGGCGCAGCAGTTCCTGTACAGCGCTCTTGGCCTCCTCAGTGATCTCGCCATTGGCGTCGATGCCGTCCAGCAGGTACTGGGAGCCCAGGTTGGAGGTCAGGATGATGATGGTGTTCTTGAAGTCCACGGTGCGGCCTTGGCTGTCGGTAATGCGGCCGTCGTCCAGCACCTGAAGCAGGATGTTGAACACATCGGGATGGGCCTTCTCCACCTCATCGAAGAGAACTACGGAGTAGGGGTGACGGCGGACGGCCTCGGTGAGCTGACCGCCCTCCTCATAGCCTACATATCCCGGAGGTGCACCGATCAGACGGGACACAGAGAATTTCTCCATGTACTCGCTCATGTCGATACGCACCATGTTTTTCTCAGAGTCAAACAGGGCCTCGGCCAGGGTCTTGGCCAGCTCGGTCTTGCCCACGCCGGTGGGGCCCAGGAACAGGAAGGAGCCGATGGGCCGGTTGGGGTCGGCGATACCGGCCCGGCTGCGCAGAATGGCCTCGGACACCAGACGAACTGCCTCGTCCTGGCCCACCACACGCTGGTGGAGGATGTCCTCCAGATGGAGCAGCTTCTCGCGCTCCCCCTCCATCAGCTTGGCTACGGGGATGCCGGTCCAGCGCTCGATGATGCGGGCAATCTCCTCCTCGGTGACCTTATCCCGCAGCAGGGAACGGGCTTTGCCTTCGTTGGCAATGGCCTCCTCCGCCTCCAGCTGCTTGCGCAGTTCGGGGATTCTGCCGTACTGCAGTTCGGCGGCCTTGTTCAGGTCGTACTGCCGCTGGGCCTTCTCCAGCTCGGCGTTGGCAGCCTCCAGGTCCTCACGCAGCTTCTGAACCTTGCCGATGGCATTCTTCTCGTTCTCCCACTGGGCCTTCTTGGCGTTGAACTTATCCCGCATCTCGGCCAGCTCCTTCTGGATCTCGGCCAGGTGCTCACGGGACAGGGCGTCGTCCTCCTTCTTCAGGGCGGCCTCCTCGATCTCGTGCTGGATGATCTTACGCTGGATGATGTCCAGCTCGGTGGGCATGGAGTCGATCTCGGTGCGGATCATGGCGCAGGCCTCATCGATCAGGTCGATGGCCTTATCGGGCAGGAAACGGTCGGTGATATAGCGGTCGGACAGGGTAGCGGCGGCGATGATGGCGCCGTCCTGGATCTTTACGCCGTGGAACACCTCATAGCGCTCCTTCAGGCCACGGAGGATGGCAATGGTGTCCTCCACCGTAGGCTCGTTGACCATGACGGGCTGGAACCGCCGCTCCAGAGCGGCGTCCTTCTCGATATACTGGCGGTACTCGTTGAGGGTGGTGGCGCCAATGCAGTGGAGCTCGCCACGGGCCAGCATGGGTTTCAGCAGGTTGCCGGCGTCCATGGCGCCCTCGGTCTTGCCGGCGCCCACGATGGTGTGCAACTCGTCGATGAAGAGGATGATACGGCCCTCGGACTTCTTCACCTCGTTGAGGACGGCCTTCAGCCGCTCCTCAAACTCGCCCCGGTACTTAGCACCCGCAATGAGGGAACCCATATCCAGAGCGAAGATGGTCTTGTCCTTCAGGGAGCCGGGCACGTCACCCTTGACAATTCGCTGGGCCAGGCCCTCGGCGATGGCGGTTTTGCCTACGCCGGGTTCACCGATGAGGACGGGGTTGTTTTTGCTCTTGCGGCTCAGAATACGGATCACGTTGCGGATCTCGTCGTCACGACCGATCACCGGGTCCAGCTTGTTCTGCCGGGCCCGCTCCACCAAGTCGGAGCCATACTTCTTCAGGGCGTTGTAGGTGTCCTCCGGGTTGTCGGAGGTGACCCGCTGATTGCCGCGGACGGCGGTCAGAGCCTGGAGCACCCCTTCCTTGGTGACGTTATAGGTACGGAAGAGTTCCTTCAGCTCCCGGTTGGCGGTGTCGATCAGGGAGAGCAGCAGGTGCTCCACCGAGACATATTCGTCCTTCATGGAGGAGGCAATGGACTCGGCGGTATTCAGGCACTTGTCCACATCCTGAGCCACATAGATCTTGCCCTGCTCACGGCCGGAGCCGGAGACACGGGGCAGTTTTTCCACCTCCGCCTTGGTGGCGGCGGTGAAAGAGGGAACGGTGAGACCCATGTTCCCCAACAGCTGGGGAATCAGGCCGGACTCGTCGCTGAGCAGTGCCAGCAGCAGGTGAGGCTGCTCGATCTGCTGGTTACCATATTCCGTGGCCAGACTCTGGGCGGTCTGGACGGCCTCCAGAGACTTCTGGGTATATTTCTGTGCATTCATAAAAAACACTCCTTTCAAGGGGCAGCTTTTTGTTTGTCCTCAGTATAGTCCCCTGCAAAACAAAAATCATGAACGGAGTGTGAATTTTTAGCACTCATATGAAGAGAGTGCTAAAACCTTCGGCAGGTGGAGTGATTTGACAGGATAGCCCCTTTACGAGCGCAGAAAAAAGAGGTATAATGCCGTGGACTGTCTGAAGGAGGAGCGAGATGAAACGGACCAACGATTTGGGGCATGATCCAGTTTTTCGCCTGGTGTGCAAGCTGGCCATTCCCACCATGCTGGCCCAGCTGGTCAGCGTACTCTATAGCATTGTAGACCGCATTTACATTGGAAACATTCCCCAGATCGGGGATCTGGCCCTGGCGGGAGTGGGTGTGTGCGGCCCTATCGTCACGCTGCTCAGCTCCTTTGCATCCCTGGTGGGATTGGGCGGCTCGCCTATCCTGGCCATGCGGATGGGGGAGGGGAACCGGAAGGAGGCCAGCCGGGTGCTGTCCAACAGCTTCTTCATGCTGTTGGTACTGGCGGTGGGGTTGACAGGGCTGTTCCTGCTGCTTAAGGAGCAGTTGCTTCAGTGGTTTGGCGCCAGTCCGGCCACCTTTGGCTATGCGGATACTTATTTGACCATCTACACCGCCGGCACCTTCTTTGCCCTGATGGCCACCGGCATGAACAGCTTTTTGATCGCCCAAGGCTATTCTGGCCTGGGTATGGCCACAGTGATGCTGGGGGCGGTGCTCAATATTGTGCTGGACCCCATTTTTATCTTTGTTTTAAAGTTGGATGTGGTGGGTGCGGCTCTGGCTACGGTCATCTCCCAGATGGCCTCCTGCGCCTTCGTGCTCTGCTCTCTGCTGCGGAAAAAGATGCCGGTGCCCCTGCGATGGGGCGGCTTTGACCGGAAGATCATGATGCGGATCGTCACATTTGGCTTGTCCCCCTTCCTGATCATTGCCACCGACAGCGTGCTGCTCATCGTCCTCAACACAGTGCTCCAGCACTACGGCGGCCCAGAGTTGGGCGACAAGCTGGTGGTCTGCGCCACCATTGTGCAGAGCTATCTGCTTCTCATCACCATGCCCATGGGTGGCCTGACCTTGGGTACTCAGCCGGTGATCAGCTTTAACTACGGGGCGGGCAACGTCGCCCGGATCAAGCGGGCCATGAAATCCATTGTGGGATTGTGCCTGACCTTCTGCGCCCTGATGACTGTGGTGACCTACACCCTGTCTCCGGTGTTTGTCCGGCTCTTTACTCAGAATCCGGAACTGATTGACCGCTCAGTGGGCTATATCAAGGTGTTTACCGCTATGATCCTGCCTCTGGCCGTCCAGTATCCCCTGGTGGACGAGACCACCGCCCTGGGTCATGTGCGGCTGGCGCTGTTCTGTTCTCTGTTCCGTAAGACGGTTTTTCTGGCCTGCCTGCTGCTGCTGCCCGCTCTGGTGTCGGCGGAGGCTACCTTCTTGTCTGAGCCCATAGCCGATGCTGTGGCGGCTACCGTTACCACCATTCTGTTCCTTCGTTTCTTCCCCCGTATTCTGGCCGAGCGCAGCGGAACGCCTGCCTCGCAATAAAAAAGTCCGCCGCGAAGAATGCTTCGCGGCGGACTTTTTTCATGTAAGCAGGAATCAATGCTCCTTGCGCTGGCACTTCTTGGGGGTCACGCAGGTGCCCTCAGCAATGGCCACCACAATGGGCTCCTCCAGGAAATCAGCAGCAGAATCGCTGATGTCGGGGCGGGGGATAGCTACCTTGCGGGCCTCAAACCTCATCTTGCGGGAGGTGTTGCCGATGTGAGTGATCTCACCATAGGCCTCGATGAAGTCGCCGGCATACACAGGCGCCTTGAACTCAATGTTGTTGTAAGCGCAGAACAGGCCCTCGTCGCCGTCACACTGGATCAGCAGCTCGGTAGCCACGTCGCCGAACAGATGCACCATATGGGCGCCATCCACCAGGTTTCCGCCGTAGTGGGCGTCCTTCGCAGACATCCGCAGACGGATCATCGAGGTGTACTTTTTCTCTTCCATGTCGATTCCACTCCTTATTCATATTTGTGAAAAGAGAACAAAAGGGACAGGACACTAAGACCATTGTACGTCTCTTTAACAGTCTTGTCAACAGCGGAAATTTGTGGTATAATTTTCTCTTTTACTTTAGCGAGAGAAAGAACGGCTCATTTTTGGAGAAGGGCCTCACCGGCGGTATAGATGTTGCCGGCGCCTACGGTAAGGATCAGATCACCGGGTTGTGCCAACTCCTTCAGTTTGGCGGTTACATCCTCCAGGGTGGGGCAGTAAATGCTGCCGGGAATCTGGTCGGCCAGGTCCTGCGAAGAGATGCCCAGACCGTTGGTTTCACGGGCGGCATAGATCTCGGCCAGCAGGGTGACATCGGGCTGACGCAGGACCTTAACAAAGTCGTCGAACAGGGCTTTGGTGCGGCTGTAGGTGTGGGGCTGGAAGGCACAGATAATCCGCTCATAACCCAGGGTACGGGCGGCGGCCAGCAGGGCCTGAAGCTCACCAGGATGATGGGCGTAGTCGTCGTACACCTCGGCGCCATTGTAAGTGCCCTTGTGCTCAAAGCGGCGGCCGGCGCCCCGGAATGCGTTGAGACCTTCGCTTACCGCCTTGGGGGAGACAGCCAGGGCGATGGCAGCGGCTGCCGCAGCCAGGGCGTTTTTCACGTTGTGTTCTCCGGGGACCCGCAGGCCTACCCGGGTAAAGACTTCGCCGCGATAGATGATGTCAAAGGTGGGCAGCCCCCGACTCCATGTCAGGTTAGCGGCGTGGACATCGCCTTCCTCCAGACCGAAGGTGAGAACAGGGCGGGTTTCGCCTTCCAACGTGTGCATGGTGTTGGCGTCGTCGGCGTTGGCCACGATCAGGCCGTTTTCCGGCACCCGGTCGGCAAAGGCCCGGAAGGAGTGCTCCACATCGTCCAGGTCCTTGAAGAAGTCCAGGTGATCGGCCTCAATGTTGAGGATCACTGCCACAGTGGGGAAGAAGGAGAGAAAGGAGTTGCAGTATTCGCAGCTCTCCAGAATAATGGTGTCCCCGTGGCCCACCCGGTAACCGGCGCCCAGCAGGGGCAGGGTGCCGCCGATCATGACAGTGGGGTCCATCTGAGCTGCCATGATGATGTGGGTGCACATAGAGGTGGTGGTAGTCTTGCCGTGGGTGCCCGAGATGCACAGAGCATTTTTATAGCCCCTCATAATGGAACCCCAGGCCTGAGCACGCTCAAAAACAGGGATGTTCAGCGCGTGGGCCTCCACAATCTCGGGGTTGTCATCATGAACAGCGGAGGTACGGATGATCAGGTCGGCGCCCCGTACATTTTCAGCACGGTGGCCGATGGCCACGGGAATACCCAGGGAGCGGAGATGTTCCACTGTAGCACTGTCGCTCATGTCGGAGCCGGTGATCTGGATACCCGCCTTGTGAAGCACCTCGGCCAGAGGAGACATGGAAACGCCGCCGATGCCGATCAGGTGAGCCTTGCGGCCAGGCGTCAGATAGTCGTGAATGTTGGGATTGGTCATGGGGTTTACACACCCTTTTCTACAGATTATAATGATAAAAGTTCAACACTATATTATAATCCATTATAGGTAAATAGCAAGCCAAACATACCGGGGGAGGTGGAGAAAATGAAAAAGTGGCCGATTCCGGAAGGCGTGCAGCATTGCTTGGATATCCTGCGGAAGGCAGGCTGTGCTGCCCATCCGGTGGGTGGCTGCGTTCGGGATCTGCTGCTGGGCCGCACGCCGGGGGATTATGACCTGTGTACATCCGCCCGTCCGGAGCAGGTGATGGCCCTGTTTGAGCGCACCATCCCCACCGGGATTCAGCATGGAACGGTTACCGTTCTGACCGGGGACGGCCCGGTGGAGGTGACCACCTTCCGCCGGGAGGGAGGGTATGCCGACGGACGGCACCCGGACGGGGTGACGTTTGACGTGGGCCTCACCCAGGACCTGGCCCGGCGGGATTTTACCATCAACGCCATGGCCCTGGGCCCGGAAGGGGAGGTAGTGGACCCCTTTGACGGGAGGGATGATTTGAACGCCGGGATCATTCGGTGTGTGGGGGAGCCGGACCGGCGCTTTGCCGAGGATGCGCTGAGAATGCTGCGGGCGGTGCGTTTTGCCGCCCAGCTGGGCTTTGCCATCGCGCCGGAGACCGGGGAGGCCATCCGGCGCAATGCCGGGCGGATGGCCCGGGTGTCAGGGGAACGGATCAAGGCGGAGCTGGAGAAAATCCTCCTCTCACCTCACCCGGAGCGGGCGGGGGAGCTGCTCCGCTGGGGACTGCTGTCCCACCTGTGGCCGGTATGCAGCTGCCCTGATCTGTCCTGTCTGGGGGAGCTGCCTCCCCAACCCATCCCCCGGTGGCGGGGGTTCTGCGCCGCCACCGGATTTCCCATCGAATGTCTGCCGGTGGAGCGGGCCCTGCGCCGGGGGGTGCGCCACCCGGAGGAGGAGGTTCTGCGGCGGCTGGCCCTGTCCGGCGGGGAGCTGGCGGCCCTTGGTCTAAAGGGCAGGGAGATCGGCGCGGCCCAGCGGAAGCTGGCCCTCCATGTATTAGAACATCCCGAGGACAACCGGTGTGACAAGCTTATGGAGCTGCTTAAATTGGACTAAACGGTTTTGCGATTTGGCATATTGTACAAAATAACAGCGTATAAATTAAGCGCAAAGCTGAAATTGGGGAGTTTGACAAAAAGATGCTTGAAAATGGAAGCGGGAAGGAGTAAGATTCAATCACAGGGAGCTGGAAACGTTTCCATGAAACGTTTCCAGCCGAGACACGAATCAACTGTGACAGGAGGAACTTAGAATGAAGAAACGTCTGTTTGCGCTTGCGTTGACCGGTACCATGGTGGCCGGTATGCTGGCCGGCTGCGGCGGCGGCGACACCACCCCCTCCGGCGACTCCTCCCCCAGCGGCGGCGGCGACGCCACCGGCGGCAAGGTCTATTACCTGAACTTCAAGCCTGAGCAGGACGCCCAGTGGCAGGAACTTGCCGAGCTCTACACCGCTGAGACCGGCGTGGAGGTCACCGTCCTCACCGCCGCCTCCGGCAACTACGAGACCACCCTGAAGTCCGAGATGGCCAAGACCGACGCCCCCACCCTGTTCCAGGTCAACGGCCCTGTGGGTCTAGCCGCCTGGAAGGATTACTGCTATGATCTGACCGGCTCCGCCGTGGCCGGCGAGCTGTCCAGCGACGAGTTCGCCCTGATGGACGGGGACAAGATGGCCGGCATCGGCTACGTCATCGAGACCTACGGCATCATCTACAATAAGGCCCTGCTGGAGCAGGCCGGCTACACCGCCGATGACATCAAGAGCTTTGACGACCTGAAGAAGGTGGCCGAGGACATCACCGCCCGCAAGGACGAGCTGGGCTTCTCCGCCTTCACCTCCGCCGGTATGGACGGCTCCTCCGACTGGCGCTTCAAGACCCACCTGGCCAACCTGCCCATCTACTATGAGTACAAGGCCGACGGCATCGACAACACCGACGCCATCAAGGGTACCTACCTGGACAACTACCGCCAGATCTGGGATCTGTACATCAACAACGCCACCTGTGAGCCTGCGCTGCTGTCCACCAAGACCGGCGACGACGCCGTGGCCGAGTTTGTGACCGGTCAGGCCGTGTTCTATCAGAACGGCACCTGGGCTTACAACGACGTGGCCGAGCTGGGCGACGACAACCTGGGTATGCTGCCCATCTACATCGGTGTGGAAGGCGAAGAGAAGCAGGGCCTGTGTACCGGTACTGAGAACTACTGGTGCGTCAACGCCAAGGCCTCCGAGGCTGACATCCAGGCCACCCTGGACTTCATGTATTGGTGCGTCACCTCCGAGACCGGCACCAAGGCCATGTGCGGCGGCGAGGGCGCCATGCCCTCCGGCCAGGCCGGTATGGGCTTCGTGATCCCCTTCAAGGGCAACCTGGAGTCCACCAATCCCCTGGTCAACATCGGCAACCAGTATGTGGCCGACGGCTATGAGTCCGTGTCCTGGAACTTCTCCACCATGCCCTCCGAGGAGTGGAAGAACGGCGTGGGCTCCGCGCTGACCGCCTATGCCGCTGACCAGACCGATGCCAAGTGGGACGCCGTGGTATCCGCCTTCGTGGATGGCTGGGCCTCCGAGGCTGCCGCCGTCAACGGCTGAGACTGACCCCCAAAAATAACTGCTGAACCGGCAGCGGGCGGGCATTCTGTCCGCCCGCTGCCTCTGCCTTTCTGAGCAATGAGAGAGGAGGTCGATCCTTTGGAAAAGGCAATCAAGCGGTATTTTCCCATCTTTTTGCTGCCCACTCTGATCGCATTCACCATTGGCTTCATCGTGCCCTTCATTATGGGTATCTGGCTGTCCTTCTGTGAGTTCACCACTGTGACCGACGCCACCTTCGTGGGCCTGAGCAACTACATCAAGGCCTTCCAGGACCCCGTATTCCTCCATTCCTTTTGGTATACGGCCCTCTTCGCGGTGGTCTCCCTGGTGGTCATCAATGTAATCGCCTTTACCATCGCCCTGGCCCTGACCCAGAAGCTGCGGGGCACCAATATCTTCCGCACCGTGTTCTTCATGCCCAATCTGATCGGCGGCATCGTGCTGGGCTACATCTGGCAGCTGATCTTCAACGGCCTGCTGGCCCCCTTTGCCACCGCCCTCAACCTCAACGAGTGGTACGGCTTCTGGGGCCTCATTATCCTGGTGGCCTGGCAGCAGATCGGCTATATGATGATCATCTACATCGCCGGTCTCCAGTCCATCCCCGGCGACGTGATGGAGGCTGCTGCCATTGACGGCGCCAGCGGTCCCCAGCGCCTCTTTAAGGTCACCATCCCCATGATGATGCCCTCCATCACCATCTGTACCTTCCTGTCGGTGGTCAACGGCTTCAAGCTCTTTGACCAGAACCTGTCCCTCACCGCCGGCGAACCCTCCAAGATGTCCGAGATGCTGGCGCTGAACATCTACAATACCTTCTACGGCCGCACCGGCTGGGAGGGCGTGGGCCAGGCAAAGGCCGTGGTCTTCTTCATCCTGGTGGTAGCCATCGGCCTGATCCAGCTGAAAGCCACCCGTTCCAAGGAGGTGCAGCAGTAATGATCCGGAAAAAGCGGCTGAACCGGCTGGGCACCGGCCTGTTTACCTTCATCAGTATTTTCTATGTGATGCCCGTTGTGGTGGTACTCTTCAACTCCTTCAAGAAGAAGTCCTACATCAATCTGGAGCCCTTCAAGCTGCCCAATGAGACCACCTTTACTGGTCTGGACAACTACGCTACCGCCATCAACCAGTACGACTTCCTGAAAGCGGTGGGGTGGACGGTGTTCATCACCGTGGGCTCGGTGCTCGTCATTCTGATCTGCACCTCCATGTGCGCCTGGTTTATCACCCGGGTGCGAACCAGGGTCACCAAGGCTATCTACATCCTGTGCGTTTTCTCTATGGTGGTTCCCTTCCAGATGGTCATGTTCACCCTGTCCCTGGTCACCGATCGGCTGGGCCTGGGTACCCCCTGGGGCCTTATCATCATCTACCTGGGCTTTGGCGCGGGACTGGCGGTGTTTATGTTCTGCGGCTTCGTCAAGTCGATCCCCATCGAGATCGAGGAGGCCGCCATGATCGACGGCTGTTCTCCCATCCGCACCTTCTTCTCGGTGGTGCTCCCCATCATGAAGCCCACCTACATCTCCGTGGGTATTCTGGAGACCATGTGGATCTGGAACGACTTCCTGCTGCCCTACCTGACCCTGGACATCAAGAAGTATAAGACCATCTCCATCGTCATTCAGTATATGAAGGGCTCCTATGGCCGGGTGGATATGGGCGCCATTATGGCGGCCCTCATTATGGCCGTGATCCCGGTGGTTATCTTCTATCTGTCCTGCCAGAAGCACATCATCAAGGGCGTGGCCGCCGGCGCGGTCAAGGGATAAAAAAGACGCAGACCGACAAGAGGTGAGTTTCTTTGACCATCAAAGACATCGCCAAGCTGTCCGGCTATGCGGTGGGTACCGTCTCCCGGGTACTCAACAACCGCCCGGACGTATCCGAGGAGGCCCGCGCCAAGGTGATGGCGGTGGTGGAGGCCCACCATTTTACGCGCAACAGCAATGCCAAGCACCTTAAGCAGCAGGCCAGCAGCGGAGTGGCACTTATCGTCAAAGGCACCCAGAATATGCTCTTTGCCGATTTGGTGGAGCGTATCCAGACCCGTATCCGGGACAGCGGATACCCCAGCTTGATCTACTACATCGATGAGGATGACGATGAGATCGATCAGGCCATCCGGGTGTGCCGGGAGCGGCGGCCCATGGGCATCCTCTTCCTGGGCAGCAACCTGAGCCTGTTCCGGGCCGGCTTTCACAGTATCACCATCCCATGTGTGCTGGTGACCAACTCGGCGGCCGGGCTGGACCAGCCCAATCTGTCCAGCGTCTCCACCGACGATACCGACGGCGCCCGCCGGGCGGTGGAGCGGCTGATGGAACTGGGCCACCGGACCATTGGTATCCTGGGCGGCCGGGCGGAGCAGTCCGACGCCGCCCAGGCCCGCCTGGAAGGGGTGCGGAAGGCCTTTGCCGACCGGGGACTGGTTCTGGACGAGGCGGGCCAATATGAGACCGCCCGCTTCGATCTGTCGGGAGGGTACGCCGCCATGGAGCGGCTGCTGGATAAGCTGCCCGGAATGACCGCCGTGTTTGCCATGTCCGACGTGCAGGCCCTGGGGGCCATGCGGGCCCTCCATGACCGGGGGCTGCGGGTGCCGGAGGATATCTCTATATTGGGCTACGACGGCATTGTGCTGGGGCGGTACGCGGTGCCCCGGCTTACCACCGTTCGCCAGGACGCCCAGCGGCTGGCGGAGCGGAGCGTGGATCTGCTGATCCACCAGATTCAGGACGGAGCGAAGCCCGCCCATGAATTGATCCCCTATACCTTTTTGGAAGGGGAGAGTGTGAAGGAAAGGACGTGAAACTATGCGGACCGGCGGCATCCTGATGCACCTCACTTCGCTGCCATCCCCCTACGGCGTGGGCACCATGGGCGCCTGTGCCCGGCGGTTCGTGGATTT
>NZ_CAJFGT010000064.1:0-14680 GCF_904377885.1 Flavonifractor sp. An112
AGAAGGAAAATGAAAAACAAAAATTTGCGACGAATATCTGTGTTAGTGACGGCCCAGACTGCTGCCAACCTGGAGAAGTTGGCCCAGATGGACGGCCAGCCCAGCATCGGTCGGGTGATGGACAAGCTGGTACGGGATCGGATGATCTCCCTGCGCCAGCCGGAGACTCTCTGGAAGAAACATTATATTGACCGGTTCCAAGAGGTGCGCTGATGAAGCGGCTGAAACACATCCGGGCCGGACTCGTGAATTACGATTATCTGGTGGCGATTCCATCCAAAGGAGACAGCCCACGGGTAAGAGCGGCAAAGCGTGCAGCGTCCACTGCGGCGCAGCAGTACATGAACCTCAAAAACAGCTGGAGGGAACTGGAGCTCAAGCTGGGTGCCAATTTTTGGGGAAAGGATCATGTTGTTACCTTTACCTATGACGATGCCCACTTGCCCGCGGATAAGGTTGCGGCGGGGAAGGAGTTCCAGAAGTTTATCCGAAAATTGCGTGGGGGGCGACGAAGGCGACTTAGTAATCTCCTCTATGTGTTTGTGACCGAAGGGTACCACCACAAGGCAGCAAACTCGTTCCTGATGGAGGACGGTTATCTGGAGGATTGCCGCCTCCACCATCATGCTGTAATCAACGGGACAGGCCCAGGCGATTATGACGAACTGCGATCCCTCTGGCACGGGGGAGGCTACATCCGCATTGAACCGCTGGACGTCCACTATTACCGGGAACTGGCCAAGTACATGACCAAAGAGGCCCGAGAGTTCGGAAAACCGAAGCCAGGGGAGCGGACATGGCGGGCGTCCAGGAACCTCAAGGGGTATGAGGTGGAATATACCGACATCCCATCTGACTCCATGACCCTTGCCCCGCCCTTTGGCGCAGTGGACTATGAGGCCTTTGGAGAAGCGAACCCCTATGGATACGCCATGTTTGTGGGAGCCCGATACCTATTATATGAGGAAGCCGATCCAGGACTGTCCTATACAAAAGGACGGCAGCGACCGCCGCTTAGTCATTTTCAACCTTGAAACCAGTGTTAATAATCGAACCGAGCTGTAGAAAAGGAGGAAGGTCCCTTGCAAAAGAGCCCAGAACCGTGTAAACTGGTCAACAAGGATAGACGTATTATCTGTCCCGTCTGCGGCAGACCGACACAGTATCGTGTGCGGCCAGACAGCCAGGCAAGAAACTGGCCCATCTGGTGCAAGCACTGCCGACAGGAAAGTATCGTGAATATCGAAGCGCCTGAGCCAGCGTCCAAAGAGACCAGCGCCTGAGCCAATGATCGCCCGTATGGGGGTCGTGGCTTGGGCGCTTTTGTTTTTCCCTGAGGTGATAGCCAGGGTGCAAAAGGCCGGGCCGCGGCGTCGGAGATAACATGAAAGCATTTGCCAAGCAGTTTTACCGCTCAAAGGCATGGCGGGCCTGCCGTGCAGCATATATCGCCAAGCGCCTGCGGATCGACGGCGGATTGTGCGAGGAATGCCAGGACCAGCAGGGATATATCGTCCATCACCTGATCACGCTGACACCGGAGAATATTGTCAATCCCGCGGTGGCGCTGAACCACAGCTTGCTTGCCTATGTGTGCAAGGATTGCCACGACGCTTATGAGGGCCACGGCCTGACCAAAGGCAAACCCATGGCCTGTTCATTTGGTCCGGACGGTCAGCCCATCGACAGACGGCGGCTTTGACCGCAGGAAATATCCCCCCCCTATGCCGCGGCGTGGGGGAGGGCCTGGGAGACCGTTGAGCGGGGCTAAAAAAGAGCGGGTCATACGCAGGAGGGGGGTGTGGAAATGGCAAAAGGACCTAGCAAGAAAGAGCTGGGCCGGTTCGCAGATACCTATAAAGCGGCCAGTCCGGAGCAGCAGAAAATCTGCCTTCAGCTGATCCTGAATGCGGTATTCATGGAGGAGCAGTTGACCCAACTTCAGGCTGAAATTCGGGAAAAAGGCGTCAAATCTGAGTACCAAAATGGCGAAAATCAGTGGGGTGAAAAGAAGTCCGTGGAAGTGGATGTCTATAATGCCATGATCAAAAACTACGCCGCAGTGATCCGCCAGTTGGGGGATATGCTGCCCCAGGCTCCGCCCGCCGATGATGAACTGACACACTTCCTGAAAACCGGGGGCGGTGGTGCCAGGTGACGGACCTGGAGCGTTATTGCACTGGTATCCTGGACGGCAGGATCACGGCCTGCCGCCGGATGAAGCAGGTTTCGGAGCGGCTGCTGGAAGATCTCATCAATCCTGGGGAGTTTCACTTTGACCCGGATATCGCTGCCAGGCACATTCAGTTCATCCAGCGCTTTTGCAAGGTCCCATCCGGCCGGCTGGGGGCTCCCCTGAAGCTGGAGCTGTTCCAGCGGGCCCGGTTGGAGGCGGTGTTCGGCTTTGTGGATGATAACGATTTACGCCGATACAACGAAATTCTCATCATCGAGGGGCGGAAAAATGGGAAGACCACGGAGACGGCAGCTGTAGAGTTGGATCTGTTGGTCAATGATGGGGAGGGCGCACCCCAGATCTATAACGTGGCCACCAAACTGGATCAGGCCCGCCTGGGTTACGATGCGGCCGTTAAAATGCGGAAGATGTCGCCGCTGCTGGCCAAGCATCTGAAGAAGCGAGTGTCAGATATCTACTGCCCTATGAACATGGGCTTTATCAAGCCTATGGCATCCAATACCTCTAGCCTGGACGGCCTGGACGCCCATGGCGCCACCATCGACGAATTGGCGGCCATTAAAAACCGGGACCTGTATGACCTTATCAAGCAGGCCATGGGTGCCCGGAGTCAACCGCTGCTCTTTGTCATCACTACCAGCGGCTTTGTGCGGGCGGGTATCTTTGATGCCCAGTATCAATATGCCTGTGACATTCTGGATGGAAAGGCAAATAACCCGAGATTTTTGCCCTTTATTTACGAGTTGGATGATCGGAAAGAGTGGGACGATCCGGCGTGCTGGGAAAAGGCCAACCCAGGGCTGGGGACCATCAAAAGCCGTACCTACCTGGCCGAGATGGTACAGAAGGCCAAGGACGATCCCAGCTTCAAGCCCACCGTCATGGTCAAGGACTTCAATATGCCCCAGACTTCGGAGGGAGCATGGCTGCGCTGGGAGGAGCTGAATAATGAAGCCACCTTCCAGATCCCCTTTGACTATGGCATCGGCGGCTTTGACGCAGCCGATACGACGGATCTCAATGCGGCAAAGGCCATCTGTATGCGGCCGGATGACCCAAATCTCTATGTGCGGTCCATGTACTGGATCCCGGAGGCCGTGCTGGAGGAAGCTAGGCGGTCGGGCAGCCGGCGCGAGCGGGATAACGTGCCGTACTCCCTATGGGTGGAGCAGGGCTATATGCGTACCTGCCCCGGACGGAAGTGCGACAAACAGATCTTCCTGGACTGGTTCAAGGAACTGAGGGACAGCGAAGGGCTGTATATGCTCTACATTGGATATGATCCGTGGCACATCGATGACAGCCTGCTGCGGGCCTTCCAGGCGGAATTTGGGCCGGAGTCTATGATTCCTGTACGGCAGGGACCGGCTACCCTTTCCCAACCAATGAAGGATCTGAAGGCCGACTTCCGGGACCATCGTGTGATCTATAACAACAATCCGGTGGATAAGTGGTGCCTGGTGAACAGCGAGGCCAAGACCGACGTCAACGGCAATATCCAGCTGGTCAAGACCCTGGACCCCCGCCGGAGAGTGGACGGCACTGCGGCGCTTCTGTGCGCCTATACGGTGCTCCAGGACAAGAAGGATCTGTACATCAACCTGAACTGAGGTGTGACTATGGGGCTGTTTGAAAAGCTCTTTCCAAAAAAGACCGCCGAAGCGGCAGTTTATACCTACTTCAAGACCCTGGGAGGGTATGCGCCGGTCTACACCTCATTTGAGGGCGGCGTCTATGAGATGGCGCTGACCCGGGCCTGTATCCATACCTTTGCCACCCATGTGAGCAAGCTGCGTCCGGTAGTCATGGGGCCGAACGGGCGCCGGATGGAGCGGATGCTGCAATTCCAGCCCAATCCGTGGATGGATACCAAGAAATATCTGTATCGTTTGGCTACCATCTACAAGACGGAGAACACGGCCTTTATTGTGCCGGTGTGTGAAGATCCCGAACAGCTGCGGCTGTCCGGATTTTATCCGATTCTTCCATCTCAGGCGGAGATTGTGGAGCGCAGCGGGGTGCCCTATGTGCGCTTTCGTTTTCCCACCGGAGAGGTGGGGGTGATGGAGCTGGACTATACCGGTATCCTGACCCAATTCCAGTATCGCAGCGACTTTTTCGGAGAGCGCAACGGCGCCCTGCGGCCCACTATGGAACTCATCCACGCCCAGAATCAGAGCATCATCAATGGAGTCAAGGCGTCCGCTTCGGTGCGCTTTCTGGCCAGATTGGCCAACGTGCTTAAGCCGGAGACCATGAAGGAGGAGCGGGACCGCCTGGTCCAGGACAACCTGACATCGGGAAACTCCGGCGGCGTCATGATTTTTGACAGCAAGTATGCCGATATCAAGCAGATCGACAGTAAGCCTTATATCGTGGACGATAAGCAGGCGGCCCAGATCCGGGAGTCGGTGTTTGACTACTTCGGTATGTCGGAGGCTATTTTGCAGAACAAGTATACCTCTGATCAGTGGTCGGCTTATTATGAGGGACAGATCGAGCCCTTTGCCATTGAGTTGGGATTGGTGCATACCAATATGGCCTATACGGAGGCGGAGGTGAACCGGGGGAAAGAGATCGCTTTCTCGGTGAATCGGCTCCAGCACATGACCATGTCGGACAAGCTGGAGACAGTGACCCAGCTCTTTGACCGGGGGATGATGAACATGGACGAGGGGCGGGAGGTGTTCCAGCTGCCTGCCCTGAATACCGCAGAATCCAAAAAGTATTACATCCGGCGGGACTACGCCGAGGTGAATGTGCTGGGGCAAGAGCCGCCGGCACCAGAAAAAACGGAGGTGAATGAGAATGCCGGTGTGCAAGGATCGGGAGTACCGGGCAATGCCGCTGATGGTCCCGACAGCAGCCAATAAGAGGTTTGATACCGACTACTATGTGGAGGGCTATGCTACCACCTTTGATGACCCATATGTCCTGTGGGAGTATGACGGTGTTCAGTACAAGGAGGTCATTGACCGCCATGCACTGGATGGCGCCGACCTGTCCGATGTGATCATGCAGTATGACCACGGTGGGCGAGTTTTTGCCCGGACCGGAAAGAGCAATACTCTGCTCATCGAACCTCAGGAGCACGGACTCTTTATGGCGGCAGACCTGTCCAAAACGGAGCAAGCCAGATCCATGCACGAGGATATCGCCGCCGGACTGGTGACCAAGATGTCCTGGGCGTTCACAGTACAGGAAGACTCCTACGACCGGGATACCCATACCCGGCGCATTTTGAAGATCCGGAAGGTATACGACGTATCGGCGGTATCGTTTCCCGCCAACCCGTCTACCGATATTTCCGCCCGTTCCTGGCTTGACGGAGTGATCGAGGCAGAAAAAGCGGAGCGACTTGCGGCTCAGGCCGCCGAGCGGAGAAAGCAAAGGCTGAGAGTTTATTTGGAGGTAATCAGAACATGAATCAGAATCAGAGTGTGCTGAGAGGCATTGGCCTCCAGTTTTTCGCAACCCCCAGCGCCCGTATGGGTGAGATTGAGAGCCGCCTGGCCGCCATTGCCCAGGAGCTGGAGAAGGATGACGCCGATGTGGACGCCCTGGAGCGGGAGACCCGCGCCCTCAAGGAGGAGCGGGATACCCTGAAGCGCAGCGCGGAGCGGCGCCGGAAGCTGCTGGAGGAGATCGGCAGCGGCCGCTCCGGTCGAGTGACCCGTACCTTTGAGGATGAGGGAGTGGAGAGCCGTACCTACGGCGTGGACACCCCGGAATACCGCTCCGCCTGGCTGCGGAATCTCCAGGGCCATGAGCTGACTGTGGAAGAGCGGGCGGCGGTGACCGCGTCGGCGGCCATTCCCACCACCACTATGAACAAGATCATTGCGCGCATGGAGCTGACGCCCATTATCCAGGCCGTGGACGTGACCTATATCCCCGGCAATGTGACTTATCCCATCGAGAAAACCGTCAACGGTGTCAGCTGGGTGGATATGGGTACCGCAGCCACCGACAGCGCCGACGCCCTGGGCGCCATCACTCTGGGGGCCTACAAGCTCATCAAAACGGTAGAGATCACCGCCGATGTGATGGCCATGGGCATCGACGCCTTTGAGGCCTGGCTGGTGGCCCGCCTGGGCAACAAGATGTCCGTGGCCGTGGCTGCCGCCATCGCCGCCGGAACCGGCAGCAATCAGGCCACCGGCCTGACCAAGAGCGGCGAAATTACCCAGACCGGCACCTACACCAAGGCGGGTATGACCTATAAGGACCTGATGACCATCCTGGCCACCCTGCCCACTCAGTACATGGTCAACGCCAAGTTTGCCATGCCCCGGGCCGTGTTCTATTCCGATCTGCTGGGTATGACGGACAGCAACGGCAAGCCTGTGGTGGTGGCTGATGTCCAGAGCCCCGCCAAGTTCAATATCCTGGGCTATCCTGTGATTCTGGAGGACAGCTTCCCCAAGGACAACATCGTATTTGGAGACCTTTTCGAGGGCTACAAGTTCAACTTTGCTATGTCTCCCACCGTGGAGAGCGACAAGTCGGTGGCCTTCCGCAGTGGCTCCACCGTCTACCGGGTCATGGCTCTGGCGGACGGCAAGCCTGCTGACAAAAACGGCCTGTGCCTGTTTACCCGGGCAGGCGCCTGATATCCTGTGCCGGCGGCCCGGATAGGGCCGCCGGCGGATCTGGGAGGGATGTGACATGAGCCAGGTGGAGGATATCCGTCGGGCATTGCGTATCTCCAACGACAGCTTGGACGATGAGATCCGGGATACCATCGACGCAGCGGTGCTGGACCTCAGAACGGCCGGAGCTGGACGGGGGGATGTAGATGCCCTGACTCGTATGGCAGTGAAGCTGTACGCCCGCTGGCAATTCGACTACCGGGGCAAGGGGGAGCAGTACCGACAAGCATATGAAAGCCTGAAGGCTGTGCTTTCCCTGTGCCCGGAATATCGGGAGGATGACGGTGATGGATGATACACTGGTACTCATCGGTCAGTCCTACATCCAAAATGATCTTTTGGAGCAGGTGCCCAGTGGGCCGGTGCGGACTGAGATCTTTGGTGAAGAACGATCGGTCACCCGGTCGGAATGGTACGAAGGGGGCCGGGAGGGAATGAAACCAGAATGCCTCTTTATTACACCGTCTGTCAACTACAGTGGACAGCAGGAGGCGGAGCTTCATGGACGCCGGTTTCGAATCTACCGCACCTACCGACGCAGGGAAACGGATGAAACGGAGCTGTATCTGGAGGAGCAGGCGGGGGTAGCCAATGGGGAAGATACGGATTGAGCAGTTGGAGGATGTCCTGAGAGCCGAATTGTCAGGCTACGGTACCGAGCTCAACGAAGCGGTCAAGACTGTCGTGAAATCTGCGGCCCAGGATTGTAAAAAGGACATCCAGCTCCATTGCCCTAAGCGGACGGGGGACTATCGCAAGGGCTGGAGGAGTGAGACGGTCTATGACGGACCTGGTGGCATCCGGATCAGGATTTTTAATCGCACGGACGGGCAGCTGACCCACCTGCTGGAGAACGGCCATGCAAAGGCCGGCGGCGGTCGGGTGGGCGGAACGCCCCATATCCGCCCTGCGGAGCAGAAGATTGAGCGGCAGCTGCTGCAGGGATTGAAGGAGGCATTGGAGCAGTGACCCAGAAAGAACTGGCGGATCGCCTGGCAGGTACAAGACTGCCCGTGGCCTACCGTGCTTTTCGTACCAGACAGGCGCCCCCCTATGTCTGCTATCTTTATGCCTACGATACGAAGTTTTTTGCGGATGATACCATGTACTTCTCAGCCGGACACTATCAGGTGGAGCTCTACACCAGCGTCAAGTCTCCAGATATGGAGTCTGTGGTGGAGGAGGCTTTGACCGGTCTTAACTGGGAAAAGACAGAGGAGTATCTGGCATCGGAAAAACTGTATCAAATCTTATATGAAATTGAGGTGTGATCATGGCAACAGGCAAAGCCAACAAGGTCAAGTTTGGCCTGAAAAATGTACATTACGCGCCCCTTACCGTTGGGGAGGAGAGCGAGATCACCTTCGGGACCCCTGTGGCGATTCCCGGCGCGGTCAATCTCTCTATGGATGCCCAGGGAGATCCCAGCACATTCTATGCCGACGACATGGCATATTACGTTACCACCGCCAATGACGGGTACAGTGGGACCCTGGAGATTGCCCTGATCCCTGACAGCTTCCGGAAGGATATTCTCAAGGAGACAGAAGACGAGACCGACAAGGTGCTGGTGGAAAACGTCAGGGCAGAGAGCCAGCCCTTTGCGCTGCTCTTCGAATTCGCCGGCGACCAGAAGGCAATCCGCCATGTGCTGTACAACTGCTCCGCGTCTCGCCCCAGTGTAACCGGCAGTACCACCACCAATACAAAGGAGCCTTCCACGGAGAGCCTTACTCTTACGGCGTCTCCCCTGGCCAACGGCAATGTCAAAGCCAAAACCACCCCGGATACGCCGGATGAAAAATACAATAACTGGTACAAGTCCGTATGGCAGCCTACCGCTGCTACTGCCTGAGAGAGGTAGTATATGGAGAAGATCATTCAGATCGACGGACGTGATATTTGCTTCCGGGCAACCGCGGCCATTCCGCGTCTGTACAGGATCAAGTTTGGCCGGGACATCATGCAGGACATGAAGGATATCCAGCAGGCGGTGGAAAAGGCGCAAAACGGCGAGGAACCCATTCCGGTAAAGCTGTTGGAGGTGTTTGAGAATGTGGCATATCTGATGGCCCGTCATGCAGCTCCTGATATGCCGGAGCATAGCGTGGAGGAATGGCTGGATGGATTTGATACCTTCTCCATCTACGAGGTGTTCCCAGAGCTGCTGGAGTTGTGGAGGGCCAATAATGCCACCCTTGTGGAAAGCAAAAAAAAACGAACCCGGTAGACCGGGAAATGACAACTGCGCTGTTCCTGCTGAGGACAGCGCAGTTGGGTATACCTATCCGAGACTTGGACCTGCTTACCATCGGAATGGTGACCGATATGCTGATAGAGGCGGGCAATGATGGGTATGAGTATGACCGTCTGCCTACCCAGGGAGACTTTGACGCATTTTAGGGAGGTGCCGAATGTCAAGAAATCGCATACGCGGCATCACCGTTGAGATCGGCGGTGACACCACTAAGCTGGACAAAGCACTGGCCGGCACCAATAAACAGTTATCCACTACCCAGCAGTCCCTTAAAGATGTAGAGCGACTGCTGAAGCTGGACCCGGGCAATGCTGAACTTCTGGCGCAGAAGCAGCGCCTGTTGGCCCAGGCAGCAGATAACACGGCCAAGAAACTGGATACCTTGAAACAGGCGGCCCGAAATGCTGATCAGGCTTTGCAGCGGGGAAAGGAGTATCAGGCCAAGTATGAGCCGCTGAAAGCGGAGTTGGACAGCGTATCAGCTTCCTTGAAGGGGCTGGAAGCCAATGAGGCATCTATGCGGGAGAAGCTGGATGCCGGGCAGATCTCCGCACGGCAATATGAAGCGTTTGCCCAAAAACTGGAGGAAACCAGGAAAAGGCATAAGGAACTCCAGCAGGCTGTCAAAGATCTTGATCAGGAATTTGCCGGGGCAAAGATGGACCAAGGGCAGTATGATGCGCTCCAAAGAGAGTTGGAAGAAACCGAGAGGCAGGTAAAGGATACACAAAAATCATTTAAAGATTGCTCTAGTGGGTTGGATGAGTTTGAGCGGAAGGCTGGTAACGTATCAAAAAAAGCGAAAGATGTTAGCAAAGAGCTTGCTCCTGTTACCAAGGCTATTGGTGCTCTTGGTGCCGCTGCAATTGCTACTGTTCCGGCTACGGAAGAATTTAGGGCAGACCTTTCCATGCTGGATAACAACGCCCGGCAAGCAGGTGTAGGTATCGATGCGGCCCGGCAGGCCTTTCAGAACTTTAATACCGTATCCGGCGAGACAGACAGCAGTATTGAGGCTGTGAGCAATCTGCTGCAGGCTGGTTTTACAGAGTCCAATCTTCAGCGGGCGGTAGAGGGCTTGGCCAATGCGGCGATCACATTCCCCGATACCTTGAAGATTGAATCACTGGCCGACAGCCTGCAGGAGACCTTGGCTACAGGAACGGCCACTGGGCAGTTTGCGGAGCTGTTGGATCGAGTGGGGTACGGTGCGGAGAATTTTTCCCAGAACCTGGCCTTCTGCACCACGGAATTGGACAAGCAGAAGCTGGCCCTGTCTGTGTTGGTAGACGGGCCGCTGAAGGGTGCTTATGATGGCTGGCAGAAGAATAACCAAGGGTTGGTGGAGAGCCGGGATGCCAGCTTGGAACTTCAAACGGCCATTGCTCAGCTGGCGGAGAGTATTCAGCCGATTATGACGGAGCTAGTGGAATTTGCCACGCAGTTTCTGGATTGGTTTAACAGTCTGGACGACGGAACAAAGCGGGCTATCGTTGGGATACTCGGCGTGACGGCGGCTATCAGTCCGATGGCCGGACTTGTGTCGAACGTATCCAGAGTGCTGCCCAATATGGTGGACCTCTTTGGAAAGCTAGGGGCAAAGGGGCTGATTGTGACTTTGGCGCTGGGGACGCTGATTGGCCTGGCAGTCAAGGTGGCGGATGCCTGGGACGACATGAGTGGTCTGGAAAAGGTTGTTGTAATTCTAGGCGCTGTTGGCGCGGCAGCACTTACCGCAGCGGTAGCTGTGGGTGCATTCCAGTCGGCAGCCACTCTGGGACTAGCTGCCGTTGGAATTGCTGCAGGCATTACGGCTATTCTGGTGGCCATCAATTCCGCCACCCAGCGGGCCAACCAGGCTACGCAGGATCTGAAGCGGGCTACAGCTTCCGGGATGGATATCCCTGGCTTTGCCAGAGGCGGTGTGGTACCGCCCAATCAGCCCTTCCTGGCGGTGCTGGGCGATAATCGGCAGGAGCCGGAAGTGGTATCCCCTTACTCCACTATCAAACAGGCAGCCAGTGACGCACTGTCGGAGCGGGGAAGTTCTGCGGGTACAGGCAGAGGAGATATATACCTGGATGGGAAAAAAGTCGGTCGGGTGCTTTATTCCAGCATAGAAAGCGAACGCAGCCGGCTTGGGGTCCAGCTGATCGGAGGACGGCGGTAATGGTAGAACTGGACGGCAAGCAATATAAGGTGCGGGTCAAGATCAAGACCATGGAGCGGTCTTTTCGGGTAGAAGATAGCGAAAGATCCGGTCAGGTGAAGTCCGGTCGATATTTCCGTGATATTATCGGAACTTACTATGATTACTCTATGGAGGTGGAGCCAGATCCCGCAGCCCCGGAGGATTATGACTCCTTCTATGAGACAATCAGTGCGCCGGTGGAGTCCCATAAGATTGTTGTGCCCTATGGTCAGACGACCATGACCTATGATGCTATGGTAAACGCAGGAAAGGACATTCAGCGGGATAAAATTGGTGGAGTCAATCGCTGGAGTGGCCTGAAGGTCAGTTTTTCTGCTCTGGCACCTCAAAGGAGGCCGGTATGAGTGATACAGTCAATCGCTTGGTTTATGGTGAGCTGATCTTCACGGACCAGGAGATACAGGAGGGAGAGACCTATGAGGCAACTGCTCTGTTGTCAGATGCGCTGGAGATCGGGACATTTCAGATGGAACTTTATCTCCGGGATGAGAACAAGGGAGCGGCATTGACCGCTTTTCGGAGGAACGATAAGCTGCTGTATTACCACCGAGAGAGGTTGCAAGGTACCTATTACATTGAAAGCGTGGAGCGCACAGGTAAGTTTACCTATACCGTAACGGCCAACAATGCACTGGCACTGCTGGACCAGTCCGATCATATGGGCGGGATCTACACCGGACAGACCGTGGAGGAACTGGTGGCGGAGATCTGCAATATTCCATACCAGGTGCAGACCAAGTTTGCAAAGGTCAAGCTGTACGGGTGGCTGCCGGTGGCTACCCGGCGGGCCAACCTGGCCCAGGTGCTTTTTGCCGTGGGCGCCCAGGCAAAGGTGGATCAGATAGGGACGCTGCGTATTGAGGCGTTGTGGGATGGCGTATCATCTGCAATCACGCCGGATCGGGTCTTTTGGGGGGATAAAGTCCGTTATGAGGCGCAGGTCACGGAGGTATCCGTCCTGGAGCATCAATATATTCCTGGTACTGAAGAGATTCAGCTGTTTGAAGGCACCACACAGAGTGGAGATGTGATTCAGTTCCAGGAACCTGTCCACAGCCTGGCGGCCTCCGGTTTTTCTTTGCTGGAGCAGGGTGCCAATTATGCCAAAGTGTCGGCGGGGACCGGTACTTTAACAGGAAAGAAATATGTCCATACCACCAGAGATGTGCGTCAGGCTGTAACACCTGATGATGTGGCCAATGTAGTGGAGGTCAAGGAAGCCACATTGGTATCGCTGGTCAACTCTGCGGCTGTGGCGGAGCGTCTGGCGGAATATTACAAGTGGATTGAGGCCATGGAAGCTACCGTGGTATACGATGGGGAGCGCCCCGGCGATGTGATCGCGTTTGAGCATCCTTTTGGTGGTGCGTCGGTGGGATGCGTCAAGTCAGCATCTATCACCATAGGCGGCCGGCTGGTGGCTCAGGAAACTACCGCCATTGGTTATCGTCCGCCGCTCTTTACTCAGGCTGAGATACTGGATGGTCGGGTTCTCATTGACGCTGACACAGCCTGGACGGTGCCGGATGGTGTTACTTCGGTACGCGCAGTGCTGATCGGCGGCGGAGACGGCGGCGGGTCCGGTGCATCTGGCCAAGCGGGCGGAAGTGCTGGGGAAAACCGAGCTGGCACTGGCGGGAAAGCTGGTCGATATGGCGGGAAAGCTGGAGATCCAGGGAAGGTACTGGAGACCACGTTAGATGTTACTCCTGGAGAGCAGATTCAAGTTCGCATTGGAGCAGCGGGAACTCCAAATGGTAAGGGCGGCGATACGACCTTTGGAGATTTGACTTCAGCGGATGGAGTGCCTCCTGTGTCTGGCTATACAGACCCTGTGACCGGTGAAACCTTTGCTATTAAGGGTTGGGACGGCAACTCAGAGGGCGTGGATGGTGAGCCTGGTACAACTGGAGGTGTAACGTTGACGGTGTCACTTGATGGCACCAAATCGAATGTATTAGGACAGGGCGGAAAACGCGGGTCAGCAAATGGTTCCACCGCTGAGTACTACGCGAGTGCTACATATAACAGAAGCGGTACAAATTATTATGTATCCTTCCATGCAGCGTCTGGACTTGACGGGAAAGATGGAAGAGATGGATCAAACGCCAGAACATATGGTTCGTCCGGATCAGGTGGAAGCGTCGGAAACGGCGGAAGCGGTGCGGGCGGGTATACTGTGACAATCAAAGTTGGTGACAGACTTTTCCCTACTGGCTCTTCGTATTTAGTAAACGGAATTACTAGAAAAGCCGCTGATGGAGGAAGAGGCGGGCGTGGCGGGTCCGGTGGGTATGGGGCATCTGGCTGTGTGATCCTGTATTACGGGATACCAAAGAAACAGATATCCGGCCCTGTTCAGGACAAAAATGCCCGTCTATTTCTTGACCGGCTGGGCAGGCGGATAATCGTATGAGGTGAAATATGGAGAAAACTGTTGAGGAACGGCTTTCAGAATTGGAGGCCGCGGTGAAGGGACTGAGAGCAGCAGAGGAGCCCACTCAGTACTACACATCCAAATATTCAGGCGAGGAGATTGACGCGCTGCTGGATGTTGTGG
Source organism: Flavonifractor sp. An112 (assembly GCF_904377885.1). NCBI lineage: Bacteria > Bacillati > Bacillota > Clostridia > Eubacteriales > Oscillospiraceae > Flavonifractor > Flavonifractor sp. An112. Next base: position 13,879 of record NZ_CAJFGT010000064.1, read on the forward strand.
CGGCTCAGCAGGCGGCAATAGAATAATTTTCTGCCTGGGTGTATGAAAACATACATCATTTTTATGAGAGCCGCTATAGGTGGGAGGTAGTGCTATGATCAAGTTTGACAACTGGCGCATTTTAAACCAAGGAAAGGTATTGGCCCGACAGTATGATAACCTGACCCGGGAATTGAGAGTGGAGGGGATCATCCCGGAGGGCTGGACCTGGGATCTGCTGGTGCAGGCCGGAAAAAATCTGGATATTATCCGCCTGAACCAGGGGGAAAACAGCCTGTCTGTAATACTCACATCTGAGATGCTGGCGCTGTCCGGATACTATGTTCTTCAACTGAGGGCCACTCAGGGAGAAAAGGTGCGGCATACCAATGTACTCCGGGTATATGTACCGGAGAGCCTGTCCGGCGATGCTCAGTGGCCCGAACTGCCGACGGAGTTTTCCCAGGCTGAGGCAATCATCCGGGAGCTCAGCGCCCATCCGCCAATCCCAGGGAGCGAGGGGTTCTGGATGGTCTGGAACACGGAAACAGACCAATACGAGAAGTCCAGCCTTCCGCTTCCGGCAGGCAGTGGGGGAGGATACGTGATTGGATCCGGACTGAAGCTGGACGGAGAGACGAACACTCTATCTGTAGATACAGCTGACCAGGTGGAGGAAGACAATTCAAAACCCATCACCTCTGCAGCCGTATTTGTCACTGTCGGAAACATCGAATCTCTTTTAGAGACCATTTGAGGAGGGCAAGGCCATGAGCATTCAGACTGAAATCACCCGCATTGAAAACGCACGAAACACGATCCG
>NZ_CAJFGT010000065.1:0-14095 GCF_904377885.1 Flavonifractor sp. An112
CGTGTGGTACACCGACGCTGTGAACTGGGCTGCCTCCAAGGGCATCGTCAAGGGCTACAGCGACACCGTGTTTGCCCCCAACGACACCGTGACCCGCGAGCAGCTGGCTACCATCCTGTACCGCTATGCTGAGAGCAAGGGCTACGATGTGTCCGCCAAGGGCGATCTGACCACCTTCACCGACGGCGCCAAGACCTCCTCCTGGGCCGCTGAGGCCATGGAGTGGGCGGTAGGCTCCAAGCTGCTGTCCGGCAAGGGCGGCAACGTCCTGGATCCCACCGGCACCGCCACCCGCGCGGAAGTGGCGCAGATCTTCATGAACTTTGCGCAGGGTCTGCAGAAGTAAAGATCCATGCCGGCAAGGGCGCGCTGCATCAGCAGCGCGCCCTTGTTGTTGCCAAGAACGTGGTCTGTCCCCCTCTGGACAAGATGTCCACCACTGAAGGAGACCGCTTAACCCTGGGGCATTGGCGATACCATTCAGTCAGACAAGGTGGACCAGGCCGCCCACAGCGGCTGCCCGCCTCCGGTATCGGAGCGGGCAGGCAAGCCGTTCCAACGTCTCCTCCGCCTGCCGGAGGAGCTTTATGGACAAAAGCAGCCCCTCCGTACCGAACGGAGGGGCTGACGGTTATGTATGCAGTTCAGTCCCGGGTGCACAGCGCCTGGGCGCCCTTGATACACAGGGGGAAGAAGATCAGCGCGGTTATATAGGCCACCAGGAAGATAGCGGGCACTTTGGTGATCCAAAAACCAAAGAACCCCGTACCCAGCAGAAAGCCCACTTCACAGAACATCAGGATGGAGCTCATCAGCAGCACCAGCAGCAGCACGATGAAAAAGATCCGCACAAAGTATGCTCCGATACTTTCCATTTTCAGGTGAAAGGCCTTGACAAAGAAATTGCCAAAGGCAGGCAGGTCAATGAGCGTCTCCAGCGTCAGATTCAGGCAGAAACCGTAAACCATACCAACCACCAGGGCGGGAACATTCAGGTTATTGTTGACTGCCAGGTTGAAGATGGTCACCGCCAGGGTAATGAAAAAGGCCAGAAATACATTCATTACTACAGGAAAATCTTTCTTCTTACACATAATTCTTCTCCTTTTCCGTCTGTTCCGCTTACCAGCGGTCTTTCTCTTCGGCGTAGAGGGAGGGCAGGATGGCGGCCAGATGGCCGAATTCCTTCAGATTATGGGCAAACAGGCCCATGGGCACCACCGGGGGCACGCTGACGCCGTCGGGCAGCAGCTTGACCACCTGGCCGTCCACCAGGCCGTAGCCGATCCAGAAGCGGGAACGCAGCTCGATCCCGCCTTCGATCTCCCGGACCATGTGGGTCATGATGGCGGCCACACCCTGGCCGGGTACCGGTCCATGGCCGTTGGCGCACATCATAGTGGCGCAGGCGGGGGTACCAACTTTGGACTCGTCGTATCCCAGCTCATGGGGATAGCGGAAGTTCAGGATCAGCTCGTCGGGACCGCCTCCTATGTCCTCCAATACATGGTGAACGGTGCCCCAAGTTTTTTCCCGCATAGGCACGCTGGGGTCCAGCACCTTGTCCGGATTCTGCTGACGGGCGTAGAAGTGGTCCTCCGGGTCCCAGATGCGGTAGCGCATATCGTTCAGGCCGTGCCAGGCAAACCACCACTCAAACATCTCAGGAGTGACGCCGGGCATCTCAGTGCGGTTGGCCAGATAGCCGGTACCGTTTGGCATCACACAGTAGCCGGTCTCACAGGGCAGATGGCCGGGCAGGAACAAATCGTTGCGATCCTCAATCTTCAGGGCCAGAGAGGGATCAATAGGGCCGCCCTCCAAGATGGCAAGTTTCTCCTGGGGAATGGGAGTAATGGGCAGATCATAGTACTTGGCGTAAGACAGCGCCCGCTCCTCCGGGGTAAGAACAGGTCTTTGGCTCATAACAGCTCCTCCTTTTTCTGTTTGTTCTGTGTGAAAAAGATAGCATAAACTACCTCTATTTATACACATCACACAAAAATCTACCGTACAGTAACTGAACAAACGGAGGCAAAGTGTCCATTCCCCTCCGATTTTTTGTTGCAATTTTATTCTTGGTCAAATATAATAATAATTTAAGCAAAGTACCCCCTATTTTGCAGCAGATCCGCAAACCTTCTTTGATTTCTAATGAGAGGCAGTTGATGGATATGCCCCCCCGCAGGACGCTGAACCGCCAGCGCACTATTCAGGATATTGAATCCGCCTTTCTGGAAATTTACCAGCGGGACGGTATCGACGGCGTAAGCATTGCCGGCATCTGCCAAGTATGCGGTATAGCCCGCTCCACTTTTTACCTTTATTTTGAGGATAAATTTGCAGTATTGCAGGGTGTGGAGGACCGGCTGCTCTCCGCCCTGTGGGAAATCTGCCGTAATCTGCCCGACATCATGGACCACAGCAGCGCCACCGACACCGCCCTGCGCACCATTACGCATATCCGGGAAAACCTAGACTGGTACCGGGTCCTGCTGAGCAACCGCGGAGATCCTATGTTTGTGTACCGCTGGAAAAAAGACATTGTGAAGAGCCTCCGCCGCAAGCTGGAGCAGCGCAACGTCAACGAGCTGGATGCGGTGATCCAGGGCGTGATGTTCTCCTCCGCCCTGATTGGACTATATACCCATATCACCATGGAATGCCCCGATATCCCCGATCAAACCCTGTGCCGCTATATGGACGACCTGCTGGCCCGCAGTCTGAAGCCCATTTCACCCCGATAATAACAATCCCCCGCTCCAGAAGTTCCGGAGCGAGGGGATTTAGTCTATCGATAAAATGTATTTCTGCGATTTTTGCTGCAGGAGCCTCGCAGAGTTCCGCCGTCCGCAGAGGACGGAAATGGGTCAAAATTGTGTTTTCCGGCGGCGTGTACGTCGGAAAACACCCTTCTCAGGCCGCAAGTGTGTGGTCCTTGGGGCCATGCGCGCGGCGGCCTGCATTCCCTCTCAAAAATGCTTGCATTTTTGAGAAGCGTGTCGAAAAACTTCGACACACTGAGTCCCCCCGCTCCGGAACTTCCGGAGCGGGGGGATTGTTACATACTCTTTTTCAATTCCAGGTTGCGCCGCAGGGGCGCGGGCCCCCGCCAGGCAAAGGCCCGGTCACCGTACTTCTCCCGGAAGGTCCGGTTGGTGAGCCCCTCCAGGTCGGCCCGGTCCAGGGCATCCACCAGCCCCTCCCGGAACTCAGGCAGAGGGGACAGGGCGGGATGGGCGTTGTAGGGGCACACCCGCTGGCAGGTGTCGCACCCCCAGATCAGTGGGTGAGCCTGCACCAGCCCCGCCTCCTCCCCGGTCAGCTCCCCCTTCTTCTGGGTCAGCTCGGACAGACAGCGGGACAGGTTCACCCCATCCTCCCCCAGGGCGCCGCCGGGACAGGCGGTCAGGCACTTGCCGCAGCCCACACAGTCGGCGGACGGCGTGCGGGGCGGCAGGTCCAATGCCGCGTCGGTGAGGATAGTGCCCAGGAACACATAGCTGCCGTGGGGGGGCAAAATCACCAGCCCGTTCTTCCCCCGCAGGCCGATACCGCACCGCCAGGCCGCCTGCCGTTCCGGCAGGGGGGAATTGTCGGCAGCGGGCAAAAACGCCCCATTCAAGTATTTTTTTTGCAAAATATCACAAACCGTATTCATTTTTCCGGTGACAACCTGATGATAATCCCGTCCGCGGGCGTAGAGAGACAGGTTGCCAGGCCGGTCCCCGGCGTAGTAGGGGAAGGCGGCCACCAGCACCGTGCGGGGGTTGGGGCACAGCTGTTCCGCCTTTGCGATGGCCTCGGGGGTCATGTCCTCCGCCAGTTCTGAAAACGGCAAGCCGCCCCAGGCGGCGGCGCCCGCGGCGGCAAAAGCCTTATTCAGCATGGTCACGGTCATACTTGTCCAAAGCCTGCCGGGCCAGCACTCCGTCGGGGATACAGGGCTCGGGGCCGTTCTTCCGCTTCTGGGCCTCCTCGCAGCCCTTGCCCGCCAGCAGCACCACAGCGGGACGCTGGGCCTCCAGGATGGCGGCCTCCACAGCCCGCTCCCGGTCGGGGATGACGGTGTAGTCCTTATTCCACCGCTTGAGGAACACGCCGATGTCGGCGCAGATGTCCTCCACTTCTTCAGGACCGGGATCGTCCTCGGTGAGGATGATCCGGTGGGCCCACTCACCGGCGGCGTTGCCCATGCCCTCCCGGCGGTCGATGCCCTTGCCGCCGGTGCACCCGAAGAGTACCGTCAGCTGCCGGTCAGGGTACTCCGCCCGGACGGAGCGCAGAGCGTTCTTCAAACTCATGCCGTTGTGGGAGTAGTCCACAATGACGGAGATCTGGTTGTCGGCGCTGGCATAGTGCTCCATACGTCCGGGGACGAAGGCCTTCTCCAGACCTTCCCTCACCATCTCCTGGGGGATGCCATAGACCTCGGCCACCGCCACGGCGGCCAGGGCGTTCTCCACGTTGAACAGGCCGGGGGTGGAGATGGCCATCTCCCCTTCATACCGGGATGTGCGGACGTGGAAGGCGATCTTGTTCCCCTCCTTGCGGACGTTGGTGCCGTACACCGTGGCGGCCGGGTCCTTCTGCGAGAAGGTGATGACCTGCTCACACCGGGCAGCTGCCTTCGCCACCTCAGCGGCGTGATCGCAGTCCATGGAAATACAGGCAGTTTTCGCCTGCCGGAAAATCAACAGTTTGGATTGGAGATAGTCCTCCAGATCGGGGTGCTCCACCGGGGAGATGTGGTCCTCGCCGATGTTGAGGAACACGGCGCAGGACAGGTCCACCCCGATGACCCTGCCATACTTCAGGGCCTGGGAGGACACCTCCATGGTGAGGTAGTCCGCCCCGGCGGTGACCGCGTTGGACAGGTGGCGCTGGAGGTCCAGAGGCTCCGGGGTGGTCAGCTTGGCAGGCTTGCGCTCCAGGCCGTCGTCGGTGACGATGGTGGAGAGCAGGGCGCTCTCCCGGTGCCCCTGGGCAGCCAGCCAGGTATCCACGATGGACTTGATATAGTAGGCCGTGGTGGTCTTACCCTTGGTGCCGGTAATGCCGGTAATGGTCAGCTTGCCGGAGGGATGGCCATAGGCCAGGTCGGCCAGCAAGCCCATGGCCTGCCGGATATCGGACACCCGCAGGCAGGGCAGGGGCACGTTGGGATAGGGGGTCTCGCTGATATACACGAAGGCCCCCTTGTCCATGGCCTGGCGCAGATAGTCCTCCCTGAACTTGGCCCCCTTGCAGAGAAAGAGGGTGTGGGGGATCACCACCTGGGAGTCGCAGGACACCAGGGCCACCGGGGCGGTCAGGTCGGCGTGGGCCGGCCCCTTGTCGGCCAGCAGGTCATGGCGCAGCAGCAGCTGCACATAGTCGCCCAGAGGGCGGCGGAAATCGGTCATAGTCATTCACCACCAGTAACTTGTAGGGCCGATGTCTCCATCGGCCCATTGCTTATACCATCCGCAGCTTGTAGCCGCAGGCGGTGATACACCGCTGAGCCAGCACGTCCATGGCGTCCAGATAGTGGTCGGGCAGGCCGTGATAGGTGCGGTAGACAGACAGCTCAGTGCAGCCCAGAATAGCGCTGTCGCACCCGGCCTGACGGAGCCAGCGGTCAATGACGGCGAATTTCTCCCGGGAGCCCTTTTCCCCCCGCTTGATCTCGTCGTAGATAATGCTCATCACCAGCTTCTGGATCTCCGCCGGCGGGGAGACAGCCTCAATGCCCCGGGCGGTACACTCCTTCTGGTACACGCCGGTGCGGATGGTGCCGTCGGTGGCCAGGATGCCCACCTTGCGCCGCCCCTCCTCCGCCAGCACTCCCACAGTCTCCCGGGGCATATGGATGAGAGGGATGGAGATATCCCCCTGGAGCCGGTCGGCAAAGTAGTGGGAGGTGTTGCAGGGAATGGACAGCACGGTGCAGCCGCCCCCCTCCAGCAGACGGGCACCCGCCAGCAGCCGCTGGTAGCAGCCCTCCGCATCGCCCCCCAGAATGGCGGCGGTGCGGTCGGGCATGGAGGTGTCGCTCCAGATCAGGGTAGGCAGGTGCTCCTGGTCTTTGGCCGCGTCGGTGCGGTCCAGAATCCGCTGATAAAAGTCCTGGGTGGCCTGGGGCCCCATGCCGCCCAGAATACCAAGGCGTTGTTCCATTATTTCACCTTTTCCATACAAGAGGCATACCAGCCCACATACCGCTTCTGGCCCTTCATAATGCGCAGGGTACGCACCAGGCCGTTGTCCGGCTTGTAGAACAGTGGGTTGACCACGGCGCCCGCCTTCTCCAGGGCCTTCATCTCCTCATGGTACTTGGGATTCACATAGTCGTAGGCCACCTTGGGGGGAATGACCCACCACAGATGGCGGTTTTTGGTAATGGTCAGCTCACAGCTCTTGCCCAGCACCCGGTCCTCCACCAGGTACTTGGCCAGGTTGTAGCCCGCGCCGGTGACATAGTAGTTGGACCGGCCCTGGCGGCAGTTGATCTCAAAGGCCTTGAACTTGCCGTCCCGCTGGTCATACTTGATATCGAAGTTGGAGAAGCCGGTGAAGCGGATGGCCTCCAGGAAGCCTTTCAGCTTCTCGCACAGCTCAGGCTCCGGCTCGGTGATGATAACGGCGTGGTTGCCGATGGCGTGGGCGGTGTGCTCCTCCAGCAGGACGTGGCCCACGCACATCAGGCGCACCTTGCCGTCGGCGCCGGAGTAGTTGGTGACCACCCGCATATAGCTGTCGTCACCGGGAATAAAGTCCTGGATGATGAGGGAGTCCTCATACCCGGCGTTGTAGATGTCGTCGATGACTTGGTCCACCTCTTCCCGGGTCTGGAGGACATAGGCCTTCTTCTGGGTGGGGAAGGGATGCTTCCAGTAGGTGTCCGACTCAGCGGGCTTGACCACAAAGGGGCCCTCAAAAGGCAGGGTAAAGCCGTGGCCCTCCCCCTTGTGGTAGACGTAGGTGGCCGGATGGTCGATGCCGTACTGGTCGCACAGGTCGTAGAACTTCTCCTTGTGGATCAGGGTCTCCAGCATGGACAGGTCCACATAGGGAGCGATGACGTTCTCGGGGTAGTTGGGCAGGTTGGCGGAGATGGAGTTGAGGTAGTTGTCTCCGCAGCCCAGCACCAGGATCTTCTTATCCGGGTGCTCCCGGGCCACCTCGTTGACGTTCTCCAGCACCTTGTCCACCCGGTCGTTGTGCTCCCGCACCCGGTAGTCGATGATCTTGCTGCCGGCGCACACGCTGGCAGGGAACATTCCATACACCACGGAATGTACGCCGTAGGCCTCATGGAAGGCCCGGGCCATGCTGTAGGCGTTGATGTCCGAGCCAAGCAGCACGGGCACAAATTCAGTTGCAGCCATTGTAAAATGCCTCCTGGAAGGTAATTTCATACCAATGTTCGCCCATGGGAATGACCTGGGCGCAATAATGTCCCGCCACATAGGCGGCCTGGGCCTCGGTGAGCCGCAGCTCCCGCCGGAGCAGCTCTCCGCCCGCAAAGCACTGGGAGATCAGCCGGTCCAGGGTCTCGTTTTCTTGCAGTATCTCTCTCTGAATCATCATTCGTTCTCCTCAACAAGAGAAAAGGCAGTGGTCGTACCGCAGGGGCGACTCTTGTGGCCGCCCCCAGATTATTTTTTATCCTGCGGCGCGTTTCACCTGGTACACACCCTGGATCTGACCCAGCTTGTTGATGACGGCGGTAAGCTCGGTGTGGTTCTTGACCTCCAGCACAATGCTGACGGTGGCGTAGCCGTCGGGCATGGACCGGGCGGACAGGCTGGTGGTCTTGGCCTTCATGGTGGACAGGGCCATGGCCACATCCAGAGTCAGGCCGTCCCGATCCTTGGCGGCGATCTCCAGGGAGGTACGGTAGGTAGCCAGCTCCCCGGTGGCCCAGGATACCTTGATCCAGCGGCCCTCCTCCTCCGGCTTGCGCTTCTCGGGGGCGGCGTTGGGGCAGTCCGCCCGGTGGACGGAGACGCCGAAGCCCCGGGTAATAAAGCCCACCACCGGGTCGCCGGGCACGGGGGTGCAGCACTTGGCGAACTTCACCAGGCAGTTGTCGATGCCCTCCACGATGATGCCGCTCTGGTCGTGCTTGCCGGTCTTAACGGGCACGGTGGGCTGATTGCTGGTGGCGGGATAAATGGTGTCCTGCTGCTGGGCCGTCTTTTCGGCGGCGGCCGCCTGCTCGGCGTGGAGTCGGTTGAGCCGGGTCATCTCGTCCTTGACCCGCACCACTGCCTTCTGGGCGGACATACCGCCGTAGCCGATGGCGGCGTACAACTCATCCAGGGTGCCGAAGCGCACCTTCTTCAAAATAAAGGGCAGCACGTCCTCAGCCGTGATGGCCGCCAGAGACAGGCCCACGTGCTTGAGCTCCGACTCGAAGGAGGCCCGGCCGGTGGCGATGTTCTCCTCCCGCCGCTCCTTCTTGAACCACTGACGGATCTTGTTGCGGGCCTCGTTGGACTTGCAGATCTTCATCCAGTCCCGGCTGGGGCCGTGGGCCGACTTGGAGGTGATGACCTCCACGATGTCGCCGTTTTTCAGGGGGGTGTCGAAGGTGACCATGCGGCCGTTGACCTTGGCCCCCGTCATGTGGTTGCCCACGGCGGAGTGGATGTTGTAGGCAAAGTCGATGGGGGTGGCCCCGGCGGGCAGGTTGATCACGTCACCCCGGGGGGTGAACACGAACACCTCGTCGGAGAACAGGTCCACCCGCATGGTGCGGACAAACTCCTCGGCGTCTACGTCCTGCTGGCTCTCCAGCAGCTTGCGCACCCACTCAAAGGCCTCCTCGGTGCCCAGCTTGGTGTTGGCCATGCCCTGCTTGTACTTCCAGTGGGCGGCGATGCCGTATTCGGCGGTATGGTGCATCTCCCAGGTGCGGATCTGCACCTCGAAGGGGATGCCGTCCCGGCCAATGACGGTGGTATGAAGGGACTGATAGCCATTGGGCTTGGGCGTGCCGATGTAGTCCTTGAACCGGCCCAGCACCGGGTTGAAGAGATCGTGAATGACGCCCAGCACATTGTAGCACTCCGGGATGTCATCTACAATGACCCGGAAGGCATAGAGATCAAAAATCTCATCCATGGTCTTGTTCTGGGTATACATCTTCCGGTAGATGGAATAGGCGTGCTTCACCCGGCCGTAGATGGTGCAGTGGATGCCCTCGGCGTCCAGCCGCTCCTGAATGCGCCGCTGGACGGTAGCCAAAAACTCCTCGTGGGCGGCAGAGCGGGCGGCCAGCTCGTCGGAGATCTCCTTGTAGCCCACCGGGTCCAGGTAGCGCAGGGAGGTGTCCTCCAGCTCCCACTTGATGCGCTGCATGCCCAGGCGGTGGGCGATGGGGGCGTAGATCTCCATGGTCTCCAGGGCCTTCTCCTTCTGCTTCCTGGGAGACTGGTATTCCATGGTGCGCATATTGTGGAGCCGGTCGCAGATTTTAATCAGGATCACCCGGATGTCCTTGGCCATGGCCATGAGCATCTTCCGCAGGTTCTCCATCTGCTCCTCTTCCTTGGAGGTATACTGCACCCGGGTCAGCTTGGTAACGCCCTCCACCAGGTCGGCCACCACCGTGCCGAAGAGCTTGGCGATCTCCTCGTGGGTGGAACCGGTGTCCTCGATACAGTCGTGGAGCAGGGCGGCGATGATGGAGTCGGTGTCCAGCTCCAGCTCGGCCACGATCTCGGCCACCGCCAGGGGATGGGTGATATAGGGCGATCCGTCCTTACGCAGCTGCCCGGAGTGGGCATTGTCCGCATAGGTGAACGCGCTGAACAGGCGCTGGGTATCCAGTGCCGGATTATAGGTTTTAATCTTGTCCTCAAGAGCCTGATAACGCTCCAGGATGGGGTCCATACAGGGCACCTCCTGTCGAAATAAAAATGAAAGGGAAATTTATCCGCTCATGCCCCGCAGCCGGCGCATGATCCAGCTGTCATCCAGATCCACCTTGCCCTCCACCGTCCGCAGGGCGATGTGGAGGTGATCGGTGGTGTGCTCCAGCTGGATCAGTCCCCGCTCGTCAAAGACCTCCAGACATACCAGAGTACGCATGACGGTCTCCCGCCGTCCGGCGGAGCGGGCGATGTTGCGGGCCAACCGGTGGGCGGTCTCCTCCAGAGGAGACTGTCCGGCATGGCCCTTCAAATAGCGCCAGAGAACCACAAACTCCTCTCTGGTGGGCAGCAGGGCGGCCGCCTCCCGGCGGGTCAGTTCCTCGCCCCGGCGGAATTTTTCAAAAAGGGCCCGCTCGGCCTGGGCCCGGGTCAGGGCGGGGCGCAGGTCGCACACCTGGAACTGGACCGAGCGCCACCCCCGGTACTCATTGACCTGGGGGGTAAAGGCCACATCCACCCGGTCTCCCTGGGCCACCCCCATCTCGGCGGCGGTGGCGGAGAAGAAGATGGCGTCAAAGCTGCGGCCGCCGGAGGCCAGCTTCAGCTTCAGATGCCGGCCGCCCCCCACCTCGCTGAGGGCGGTGATGAGGCAGCCCGACAGGGAGAACACCGGCTTGTGGTTGCCCGAGCCATAGGGCTCCAGCAGGTCCAGGCCCTCCACCCCCTCCAGGGTAAGGATACCCACATCGTCCACCGGACAATCCACATCCAGGGTGGACACCATCTCGGCGCCCCCGGTACACTGGCGGACATAATCGTTCATGGCGGCGGTAAAGGCGGGGATGTTCTCCTCCAGAATGGTAAAGCCCGCCGCCAGCTCATGGCCGCCGAAGCCCTCCAGCAGGGGGGCGCAGTGCTCCAGGGCGGCAAACAGGTTGAAGCCGCCGAAGGACCGGCAGGAGCCTTTGCCCTTGCCGTCCTGGAGGCAGATCATAAAGGCGGGGCAGGAGTATTTCTCCGCCAGGCGGGAGGCCACAATGCCCACCACTCCCTGGTGCCAGTGGTCGCCGGCCAGCACCAGAGCATAGCGCTCCTCCGGCGGCAGGGCCTCGGCCAGCTCCTGGCACTCGGCGGAGATCTGGGCCTCGATGGTCTGCCGCTCCCGGTTTAGCTCGCACAGCTGGATAGCCAGTTCCTCTCCCCGGGCGGGATCGGCGGTGAGCAGCAGCTCAGCGGCCAGGGAGGCGCACCCCATCCGGCCCGAGGCGTTGAGCCGCGGGGCCAGGGTGTAGCCGATGGCCACCGAATTGAGGGGCCGCTCCTCCAGGCCCGCCTGCCGCAGCAGGGCCTTCAGGCCGGGGCGGCCGGTGTGGCGCAGGGCCTCCAGCCCCAGGCGCACAATGGTGCGGTTCTCCCCGGTGAGGCTCATCACGTCGGCCACCGTACCGATGGCCGCCAGATCGGCGTACCGGTTCAGCAGTTCCTCCTGCCGGGGCTTCCCACCCAGGGCCAGCACCAGCTTGAGGGCCACCCCCACGCCGGCCAGACACTTAAACGGATAGGGGCAGTCGGTCTGGTGGGGGTCCACCACCGCCAGGGCGGCGGGCAGTTCCTCCTTGCACTCGTGGTGGTCGGTGATTACCAGGTCCATGCCCAGACGGGCGGCGTGGCGGGCCTCCTCCACGGCGGTAATGCCGCAGTCTACCGTCACCACCAGACTGACCCCCGCCTGGTGGAGGGTATCCAGGGCGTCGGTATTCAGGCCGTAGCCCTCCTCCATCCGGTCGGGGATGTAGGGGATCACATCTCCCCCCTCCCGCCGGAGGAAATCGGTAAGCAGGCTGGTGGAGGTGATGCCGTCCACGTCGTAGTCGCCGTAGACCGCAATGGTCTCTCCATCCGCCAGGGCACGGGCCACCCGGGCGGCGGCCCTGTCCATGTGCTTCATCAGCAGGGGGTCCTGAAGCTGACCCCGTCCCGCGTCCAGAAAGGCACGGGCCTTCTCCGGGGTATCCATCCCCCGGGCGCACAGGGTCATGGCCGCCAGAGTGGGCAGTCCCGCCCGCTCCAGAGCAGCCACCGCGGCCGGATCGCTGGCCGCCTGATTCCATTGTTTGTATTTCATGGGCGGCCACCGTCCTTTCCCATTAAAATTACCCTTTATTATAACAAATGCCTTTCCCTGTGACAAGGCCTTGGAAAAAAACGGCGGGCGGCCTATAAGGCCGCCCGCCTGTTTTCTCAGCCCAGCTCCAGATACAGGCTCACCAAATCGATCGTAGCCTTCATCCCATCAAAATGGGTCCGCCCCCCACGGGACTACAGTCCCGCGGGGACCCCGTTTCTTTTCATTTATCGCCCGGCAGAAGTGAATTCCGCCGGGCTCCCGCCTTCGGCGGAGATGGAGCGGACTTTTTCTTTTTTAGCCCAGTTCCAGGTACAGGCTCACCAAATCGATCGTAGCCTTCATGCCGTCGAAGTGGGTCCGCTCCATACCGTGGGAGGCGTGGACACCGGGACCGATGAGGGCGCCCTTGGCGTCCATGCCGGTCTTCCAGGCCACCGCCACGTCAGAGCCGTAGTGGGGATAGATATCCACCGCGTAATCCACACCGTTGGCCTTGGCCAGCTCCACCAGACGGCTCACCATCTCATAGTCGTAGGGACCGTTGCTGTCCTTGGCGCAGATAGACACCTGATACTCGGTGCAGCTCAGATCGTCGCCTACGCAGCCCATATCCACCGCCAGCAGCTCATCCACCTGAGGCAGAGTGGCGCCGCCGTGGCCCACCTCCTCATGGACGGTGAAGCACACGTCGGTGTCGTAGCGGGGGCGCACCTTGGCAAAGTGCATCAGCCGCAGCAGGGTGAGCAGGATAGCGGCGCTGCCCTTGTCGTCGATGAACCGGGACTTGAGGAAGCCGCTCTCGGTGACGGTGGTCTTGGGATCAAAGCACACATAGTCCCCGGCGCAGATGCCCAGAGCCTCTACGTCCTCCTTGCTCTTCACCTTCTCGTCAATGCGTACCGCCAGTTCCTTCTCCTCCCGGGGCCGGGTGGCGGCGTCATCATAGACGTGGACCGCGGGGGACAGGGACAGGATGGTACCGGTGTACACCTTGCCGTCCCGGGTGTAGATACGGCAGTACTCGCCGTCCAGGGTGGGCAGGATGGGGCCGCCCACCTTGGTGATCTTCAGCATACCGTCGGCGGTGATGGAGCGCACCATCAGGCCCAGGGTATCCACATGGGCGCACAGGCCAATCCTCTTGCCCTTCTCCCGGCCGGGCACCGACACGATCAGGTTGCCCTTGTTGGTGCGCCGGGTAGTATAGCCGTGGTCCTGGGCGATCTGCTCCGCCTCCCGCACCACGTTCTGGGTAAATCCGCTGGGGCTGTCGATAGCCAGCAGCCGCTTGGCAATGTCCATCATGATGCCCTGACAATTTTGTGTATCCAGCATTTGCGTCCGCTCCTTGATTGTAGTATGATGTCCTTATCTTATACCAAACCACGGGAGCGATGCAACCATGTCCGAAGAAAAGACCAACGTAATGCGGGTACTGGATCAGAAGAAGGTACCCTATACCCCCCACCACTACGCCCACCCCGACGGGGCGGTGGATGGCGCCAGCGTGGCCGCCCTCATCGATAAGGACCCGGCCAGCGTGTGCAAGACTCTGGTGACCCAGGGGGCCAGCAAGAAATATTATGTGTTCGTCATCCCGGTGCTGAAGGAGCTGGACCTGAAGGCCGCCGCCAAGGCGGTGGGCGAGAAATCCATCGAGATGATCAAGCAGGCCCAGCTGCTCCCCCTCACCGGCTACGTCCACGGGGGCTGCTCCCCGGTGGGCATGAAGAAGCAGTTCCCCACCGTCTTTGACCAGAGTGTGGAGGGTCTGGACACCATCACCGTCAGCGCCGGTAAGATCGGCGCCCAGGTGGAGGTGGCCCCGGCGGCTCTGGCGGTCCTGGTGCGGGGCCGGTTTGCTCCGGTGGCGAAATAAAACTTTATGCGCCAAGAGTATACCACGAAAACAAGCAAAGGCTGTGGCGCATGAAGTTTATGCGCATATGGGCCGTCCCGGCCCATGCGCTTTGATTTCATGGCCGTGCCGCTGAAAGCGGCCCATGGGCCTGTTGCAAAATAGCTGTTTTGCACAAACCTGTCATTGCGAGCCAGTGCGCACACTGGCGTGGCAATCCGTTTCCCCGGCAAAAGGGACGGATTC
>NZ_CAJFGT010000066.1:0-13557 GCF_904377885.1 Flavonifractor sp. An112
TGGGATCTCTGGGCTTCTGGTCCAGCAGGCCCTTCCGGGCGGGCTCCATGCCGATGGCGATGGCGGGCAGGGAGTCGGTGAGCAGGTTGATAAACAGCAGATGCACCGGCTGGAAGGGCACCGGCAGCCCCATCAGGGAGGCGTACAGCACACAGAAGATGCCGGCGGTGTTGCCGCTGAGCAGGAACTGGATGGCATTTTTAATATTGGCGTACACGCTGCGGCCGTTGACCACCGCCCGGACGATGGTGGCGAAGTTGTCGTCGGCCAGGATCATGGAGGCGGCGTCCTTGGACACCTCGGTTCCGGTGATGCCCATGGCCACGCCGATGTCCGCCTTCTTCAGGGCGGGGGCGTCGTTGACGCCGTCGCCGGTCATGGACACGATGTTGCCCCGGCGCTGCCAGGCGTTGACGATGCGGATCTTGTGCTCGGGGGACACCCGGGCGTAGACCGAAATCTTGGCCAGCCGCTCATCCAGGTCGGCGTCGCTCATCTGGTCCAGCTCCAGGCCGGACACCGCCTCATCCCCGTCCTGGAAGATGCCCAGCTGGCGGGCAATGGCGGAGGCGGTGACCTTGTGGTCGCCGGTGATCATGATGGTGCGGATGCCGCCCCGCTTGGCGTCGGCCACCGCCTGGATGGCCTCAGGCCGGGGCGGATCAATCATGGAGATGAGGCCGATGAAGGTAAAGTCCTTCTCGTCCTCCAGCGTGAGGGGCCGGACCGCGTCCACCTCCCGGTAGGCAAAGGCCAGCACCCGCAGGCCCTCCATGGACAGCTCCATGTTGACCCGGGCGATCTCCTCCTTGCGCTCGGGGGTCATTTCCATCTTGCCCTGCCAGGTGAGCAGCCACTTGGACCGGTCCAGCAGCACGTCGATGGCGCCCTTGGTGAAGATGGTGGGGGTCCCGTCGATGTCGTGGAGGGTGCTCATCAGCTTACGGTCGGAATCAAAGGCCAGCTCGCCCAGACGGGGATGCTGGGACCGGTAAACCTCCTCGTCGATGCCGAACTTCTCGCCCAGCATCACCAGGGCTACCTCGGTGGGGTCGCCGATGGAGGTGCCGGTCTCGGCGTTGTTGGTAGCGTCGCTGGCCAGCAGGGCTGCCTTGAGGAGCAGCCGCTGCACGTCGTTGACCAGCTCCAGGTCGTCGCCCTCCAGCAGGGAACCGTCGGCATACACCTTCTGGGGAGTCATCTTATTCTGGGTCAGAGTGCCCGTCTTATCCGAGCAGATCACGGACACGGAGCCCAGGCTCTCCACCGCCTTCAAGTCCTTGATGATGGCGTTCTGCCTGGCCATCTTCTGGGTACCCATAGCCAGCACGATGGTAACGATGGAGCTGAGGGCCTCGGGGATGGCGGCCACCGCCAGGGCCACGGCGAACATGAGGGAGTCCAGCACCCCCATGCCGGTACGGAAGATGGACAGCGCGAACACCACGACGCAGATGGCCATAATGACGATGGCCAGCTTGGCGGAGAAGTTGTCCAGGCTCTGCTGCAGGGGGGTCTTGCGCTGCTGGGTCTGGTTCATCAGGGCGGCGATCTTGCCCAGCTCGGTGTTCATGCCGGTGCCGGTGACCAGCACGGTGGCACGACCATAGGTCACCAGGGAGCCGGAGAACACCATATTCTTCTGGTCGCCCAGGGCCACCTGGCCGGCGTCGATCACGTCGGCGGTCTTATCCACGCCCTCGCTCTCGCCGGTGAGGGAGGACTCATTGACCTTGAGGGAGAAGTTTTCCAGCACACGGCCGTCGGCCACCACCATGTCGCCGGCCTCCAGCAGCACGATGTCGCCGGGCACCACGTCGGCGGAGGGGATCTCCACCCGCACGCCTCCCCGCAGTACCTTGGCGGTGGGGGAGGACATGGCCTTCAGGCTCTCCAGCGATTTTTCCGCCTTCAGATACTGGACGGTGCCCAGAATGGCGTTGAGGATGAGCACGGCAAAGATGACGATGGTGCTCTCCACATTCTCCGACACCGCGGAGATGATAGCCGCGATGATGAGGATGATGACCAGCAGGTCCTTGAATTGCTCGGCAAAGACCTGGATGGCGCTCTTCTTTTTCCCTTCGGACAGCTTGTTGGGGCCGTACTGTTCCCGCCGGCGTCCGGCCTCCTGATCGCTGAGGCCGGACATCCCGGCTTGCTGGGCCTCCAGCGCCTGCTGGGTTGTTTTCCGGTAATAAGCCTCTGTCATACCTTTCATTCCCTTACAGTTTACTTTCGGCGAAGAGCAAACAAAAAAAGACCCTCCGCCAACCGCCGGGCATAGCACGGCAGTTGTCGAAAAGTCTTGTTACCCATGGGGTGCACACAGCCAGGCTGGTGACAGCCGTGATTGTTGGCAGTGTGACTTTAAACTACTCCCTTTTCAACTGCGGCCATCATAGCACAGTTTGACCGGCAAGTCAATCTCATTTTGATAGAATTCCCGAATTATTCCATCCTATACCTCCCGGCGTTGACGGCGCATGGCCCATCCGTTATAATTTGTACAGAAGGCACACCGGAAAGGAGCGTCCTCCATGAAAGGAACCGTCGTAAAATTCCTTCTGAAAACCGCCTGGGTTCTGGAACTGATCATTGCCCTGTTTATTCTGGTGGTCACCGTGGTACAGATGGTGCTGACGGGAAAGGACTCCCTGGACTATCTGACCCTGGGTCAATTCAGCCTCAACGAGTTTTTTGCCAATACCATGAACATCATCGTGGGTCTGGAGTTTGTGAAGATGCTCATCCTCCACACCCCCCGGGCGGTCACCGATGTGCTGCTCTTTGCCATCGCCCGTCAGCTGGTGGTAAGCCACTCCAGTTCCATGGATACCCTGCTGGGGGTGGCGGCAGTAGCCCTGATCTTCATTATCAAGAAGTTCCTGCTCAGCCGGGAGGACTCGGTGCCCCCCAAGGATATGCTGGCTAAATTCTCCCAGGAGTTTATTGCAAAAAAAGAGGAGGAGTCCCATCATGAATGACCTTCATTGGATTTCTGCCGTGTTCAGCCCCACCGGCGGCACCACCGCCATCGCCAAGGCCATTACCGGAGGCCAGGGCCATGTGGTGGATCTGTCCGTCCCCGCGCCGTCCACGCCGGTGGCGGGCAACACCGTGCTGCTGGCCGCCGTGCCGGTGTTCGGCGGGCGTATCCCCGCCGTGGCCCTGGAGCGGCTGGCCGCCCTCAGCGGCAGCGGCCCCGCGGTCGCCGTGGCGGTGTACGGCAACCGGGACTATGAGGACGCCCTGCTGGAGCTGTCCGACGCCCTGAAGGCGGGCGGCTTTCAGGTGATCGGAGCGGCGGCCTTTGTGGCCCAGCACTCCATCGCCCCCACCATTGCCCAGGGCCGCCCGGACCAGGCCGATCTGGAAGCCGCCGCCAACTTCGGCCGGGCGGTGCTGGACAAGCTGGCCGGACCCGATCCCCTTGCCCCGGTAACTGTGCCGGGAAACACCCCCTACAAGGACTGGAAGGGGGTCCCCTTCCACCCCGCCGCCGGGGAGAGCTGCATCTCCTGCGGCCTGTGCGCCTCCCGCTGCCCGGTGGGCGCCATTCCGGCGGGAAGCCCCAAGGAGACCGACCCGGAGCGGTGCATCACCTGTATGCGCTGCGTCTCCCTCTGCCCCCGTGGGGCCCGGACCATCCCCGCCCCTGCCCTCCAGGCCACCACCGCCATGCTGACGGAAAAGGCAGGCGTCCCCCGTCAGCCGGAGTTCTTCCTGTAACCGCAAAAATACCCTCTGCCTTAGGCAGAGGGTATTTTTTATGGACAATATCGGATGGGCAGGCGGCTTCCCAGCCGGGAGAGCAGCTCGTTGGTAATGGTGCCGCACCGGGCGGCCACCTCCTCCGCCCGGATCTCCGCCCCGCCGTCCCGGCCGATGAGGGTAACCACGTCGCCGGGGGCGGTCTGGGGTACGCCGGTCACGTCCACCAGCAGCTGGTCCATGCACATCCGCCCCACCATAGGGCAGCGTACCCCTCGGATCAGCACTTCCCCGCCCGCCTGAGCCAGCATCCGGGGCAGGCCATCGGCGTAGCCCACGGTGACCACCGCCAGCTTGGTATCCCCCCTGGCCCGGAAGGCCAGGCCGTACCCGGCCCCCTCCCCGGCGGGCACGGTACGCAGGGCGGCCACCCTGGTCCGCAGGGACAGGGCGGGACGCAGGGCGTCGGAATTTGGCCGGTCCTCCTCCCTGCTGTACACGCCGTACAGGGCGATGCCCGCCCGGGCCCAGGCACAGGGCTGGTGCGGCAAATTCAGGATACCGTAGCTGGCCTGGATGTGGACGGCCCCCGGGTCCAGACCGGCGGCGGCCATCCGGGCCACCGCCCCGTAAAACCGGTCCAGCTGGGTCTGGGTGAAAGCCTGGTCCTCAGGGCTGGCGCTGTCCGACACGCACAGGTGGGAAAAGGTGCCGGTAAACTTGAGGTTGGTCAGAGCCCGGGTGCGGGCGATGGCCTCATGGTCCTCCGCCGGGATGCCCAGCCGGTGCATCCCGGTGTCCAGAGCCAGGTGGACCTCCAGAGGCACCCCCGCCGCCGACAGGGCTCTGCCGTGGGCCTCGTCGGCCACACACTGGGTCAGCCCCCACCGGGCCAGTTCCGTCGCCTCCTCCGGCGGGGTGTAGCCCAGGATGAGGACGAGGCCCCTCACTCCCTGCCGCCGCAGGCTGATCCCCTCCGACAGGCAGGCCACCGCGAAGGCCTTCACCCCCTGCTCCTCCAGGCATCGGGCCACCGGCCCGGCCCCGTGGCCGTAGGCGTCCGCCTTGACCACCGCCATCAGCCTGCAGCCGGGGCCTATCCGCCCCTGGAGCCATGCGGCGTTGTGGGCCACGCCCTCCAGGTCCACCTCCCGCCAGGCCCGGGCGGTCATTGCTCCCTCGTACTTCATACCCTCTGCTTCCTTTCCAAGATCCGGGACGGCGGGGCCACCACGGTGCTGCCGTCGGGGATATCCCGACAGACCACCGCCCCCGCACCGACGCGGACACCCCGCCCCACCCGGATGTCTCCCACCAGCACCGCCCCGGCGCCGATGAGGCAGTCCGGACCGATCGTCGGGGCCTTTCCGTCCACCTCGCCGATGGTCACATTCTGATAGATTTTGCACCTTGCCCCCACCACCGCGTAGCGGGAGATAAAGACCCCGTGGAGGCCGTGGGGGAGGACCGGCGGTGAGTCAAACTCCGCCCCCGGCCCCACATATCCCCCGTGGCGGTGGGCGCTGCGGCACATCAGGTAGG
Source organism: Flavonifractor sp. An112 (assembly GCF_904377885.1). NCBI lineage: Bacteria > Bacillati > Bacillota > Clostridia > Eubacteriales > Oscillospiraceae > Flavonifractor > Flavonifractor sp. An112. Next base: position 5,257 of record NZ_CAJFGT010000066.1, read on the forward strand.
TACACAGGCTCCGCACCAGCCGGCGCTTGGTTTTTCGCCGCAGCCGGTACAGCCGCCAGAACCAGCCCAGTCCATCCCCTCTGGACCGGGCAACCAGCCTGTCCTTTCCCATGGACTCACCTCCCTGTGCTCCGCCAGGAGGCGGCCACCACGCCCCCGCAGTTGTCGCCGGAGCACAGCAGCCCCTGCTGACCCGCCAGCCGGAAGGGCTCTCCCACCCCGCCGGGGAGATAGGTAAGCGCGCACTCCCACTCCGCCGTGGAAAAGCGGAAGGGAGCCCCACCGGCGGGATACTTCCGCACTTCCTCCAGATACTCCTCCAGGGTCAGGTCCAGCCGGGCCATAATCTCCCCGTGGATGGGGCCTACATAGCGGAAGTGCCAGGGCTCATGGGCGATGCCTGTGACGGTTTCCCGCCCGGCGGGATAGCGCAGCACGAAGCCGTACCGGGGGGCTGCCAGCCGGAAGGCCCGGCACACTCCCTGGTCGGGAAAGTAGGGGCGGATGAAGTCCACGTTCGCCTGCCGCCGGCCCAGGTCGATGGCCAGACCGGTCTGGTGCTCGCTGCAATCGGGCATGGCCACATAGCTTTGGGTGAAGACCAACCCCTCTTTGGCCAGGGTGTCGTCCCAGATGGCCTGCTGCTCCGCCCGGCTGCGCCAGCCGGACACGGGGAGGATGCCCACCGTCCCCCCTGCAGCCCGGAGGCAGGCCCTCAGGGCCGCCGCCGCCCGGCGCTCCAGCAGTACCCCGCCCTCCAGTTCCGCCAGCTCCGGATTGGCCAGAGTTCTCAAAGGATGGGCGGCGTTGACCAAAATCAGCGGTCCGGTGGCGGTCAGGTCCCGGACCGTCCCCTCCCCCCTCACGGCTCCAGCCCCAGGGCAATGAGGCGGCTCACCAGGGCGGAAAAGTCCAGGCCGATCCCCTTCATCATATTGGGGTAGCGGCTGTGGGCGGTAAAGCCGGGGATGGTGTTGACCTCGTTGAAGTAGATCTCCCCCTCCGGGGTGAGAAACAGGTCCACCCGGGCAAACACCCGGCAGTCCAGGGCTCGATAGATGGTCCTGGCCACCGCCTGGATGGCCGCCGCCTGCTCCGACCTGATGCGGGCGGGACAGTGGATGGCGGAGGTCTTGAGGGTGTACTTCTCCTCGTAGTCGAAGAAGCCCTGGGACAGCTGGATCTCATCCACCAGCCCCACCGTAAGTTCCTCGTTGCCCAGCACGGCGCACCCCACTTCAAAGCCGGGCACCGCCTCCTCCAACAGGGCCTCCCGGTCGTGCTTCAGGGCCTCCTTTACCGCCCCCGCCAGGGCCTCCGGCCCGGTCACCCGGGTAATGCCGAAGGAGGAACCGGCCCGCACCGGCTTGACGAACAGGGGATAGCCCAGGTCCCGGGCGGCCCTCTGGAGGTCGTCCTCCCGCCAGCTCCGGTCCACCACCGTTCCCCGGGGGACCTTCACCCCCGCCAGGGCGGCCAGCTTATGGGCCCGGTCCTTGTCCATGCACAGGGCGCCCGACAGGGTGCCGCAGCCGATCACCGGCACACCCGCCAGCTCCAGCAGGCCCTGGAGGGTGCCGTCCTCCCCGTTTTTCCCGTGGAGCACCGGGAAGGCCCCGTCAAAATGAAGCCGCGTTCCGGTACCGTCCAGCAGCAGAAGCGCTCCCCGGCCCCGGTCCAGGGAGAGGGTGCAGGGGGTACAGTTTTCCTGCTGCCAGGTGTCGGCCTCCATCCGGTCCAGAGGGCCGGTGTAGTACAGCCACTGTCCCGACCGGGTGATGCCCACCAGCAGGGGCGTATAGGCCTCCCGGTCCATATGGCTCACCACGGCATAGGCCGATTGGAGCGAGACGGCATACTCCGTGGAGCAGCCGCCGAAAAGTACCAGAATGGTTTTCATTGCAGATTCCTCCCAACAGGCAAAAAACGCCTTGCTTTGATACCGATATGGTACCAAAGCAAGGCGTTTGATGTTTTTGCTTTTTCTTTCCCGCACCCTACAAGTTTCCGAACATTTCTTTCAGTTTTCTTACAGGGTCAGCTTTCTCCCAGCACCACGGCATACACTGCCTCCTGTAGGTCCACCACCTGGCTTCTGGTCACCAGAGCGGTGGGCTGGCCGTCCACCACGGCCAGGCAGTAGGCGCCGTCATAGCGGTAGAACTGGATGCTTATACATGGCCCTCGTCGATCTCAAAGGACAGATCGTCCACCGCCAGGAAATCCCCATAACATTTGGTCAGATGTTCCACGGTTATCATATTGGACCTCCTTGCCGCGCACGGCAGCAGCCGGCGCTGGTATCGGAGCCATTATAGCGGGCCATGCTGAAACGGTGCTGAAAGGGCCCTGAATTAGACAAAAAAGGGAGCGGCCCACAGGCCGCTCCCTTTTACATACAGGGCAGTTCCACAAAAAAGGAATTGATTCCCCCCCGGCTTTCCGCCCAGATCTTTCCCCGGTGACGTGTCACCATGCTCTGGGCAATGGACAGCCCCAGCCCGAAGCTGCCCGTCCGGCTGCGGGCCGGATCGGCCCGGTAAAACCGCTCAAACAGGTGCTCCAGGGTATCCGGCGGGATGGGCTCTCCCTGGTCGGCCACCGTCAGCAGACAGCGGCCTCTGCCCCGCCGCTCCAGGCGCACCCACACCCTGCCGCCCGGTCTGGCATACTTCCGGGCGTTGTCCAGCAGGGCCTCCAGCACCCGGCCCAGCTGGGGCGAGTCCCCCGAGACGGTGATCTGCTCCTCCACCCGGCTGTCCAGGGTGAGGCCCGCCTCAAAGAAGATGGGCTCGAAGGGCAGCAGGGTGTCCTCCACCAGGGTACTCAGCTCCACCGGCTGGAACACCCCCTTTGTCTCTCCGTGGTCCCCCCGGGCCAGCTCCAGCATCTGCTCGATGAGTTCCTTCATCTGCCGGGACATGGTGAGGATGCTGGACAAAAACCGGCTCCGGTCGCCCTCGACGTTCCCCCCGTCCTGAAGCATCTGGGCGTTGGTCATGATCACGGTCAGGGGGGTCTTGAGCTCATGAGATGCGTCGGCCACAAACTGCCGCTGGCCCTGCCAGGCCCGCTCCACCGGGCGCACCGCCCACTTGGACAGCAGGATGCTCCCCCACAGAAAACCGAAAAAGCTGACGCACCCAATGATCACACAGGTTTTGAACAGCCCGTCCAGGGTGGCCCGCTCGCTGGAGATGTCGGAAAAGACCACGCACTGGTTGGCGGGGGTGTTCAGGCGGTAGTAGCGCAGGTTATACTCCTCCAGCACCCCCAGGGACTTGGGGGAAGCGCTGGTCTGGGCAATGAGCTGGTCCAGCAGGGCCTGGTCGGACAGGTCGTAGTACCCGCCGCCGGTGGCCACCACCTGCCCTCCCAGCCCCAGCTGCAGCTTGAAGAAGGGCAGCTGCACGTCCTCACCGGGCTGGCCGGGCACCCCCAGCCCCACAGGCTGCAGGGCGATGTTCTCCAGCATCCGCATACTCTCCCGCTCCAGGTTGGCGCTGGTGAAGTAGAACACCAGCCCCAGGATCACCACCAGCATGATGGACACAATGCTCATGTTGATGAGCACGAACTTGAGCCGCAGCCGCTTAATCATCGCCGTCCACCTCCAGGTGGTAGCCCATCCTGCGGATGGTCTCAATGCGTACGTTGGAGCCGATGCTGGCCAGCTTTTTCCGCAAAAAGCCGATGTATACCTCCACATGGTTTTCCACCGCGTCGGAGTCGTAGCCCCAGGCCTTGGCCAGGATGGCCTCCTTGGAGCAGTTGCGCCCCCCCGCCTGGAACAAGAAGCGCATCACTTCAAATTCCTTGGCGGACAGGCGCACCCGCTTGCTGCCGCATTGCAGCAGGGCGGAGGACAGATCCAGGGTGGTATTGCCCAGCTCCATCTGGTCCACCTGGGGGCCCTGTCGGCGGAGCAGGGCGTGGATGCAGGCCAGCAGTTCCCGCACATCAAAGGGCTTGGTCAGATAGTAGTCCGCCCCGGCGTTGAGCCCCTCGATCCGGTCCTCCAGGCCGCTTTTAGCGGTGAGCATCAGGATGGGCACGCCCAGCCGCCGGGCCCGTACCCGCCGGGCTACCTCGTAGCCGTCCAGGCCGGGCATCATCACGTCCAGGATGAGCAGATCGTACACTCCCAGCTCGGCGTACTGCATCCCGGTCTCCCCGTCAAAGGCCATCTCCACCTCAAACCCCTGGTTTTCCAGCAGGGCGCCGATGGATTCCGCCAGCAGCTGTTCGTCTTCCACAATCAGGATTTTCACGGCCGTCACCTCATTTTTACTTTATCATATCGTGACAACCTGAAATCAGCCTGAAAAAAAAGGGGCCTCTCTTGGGAAAATCCCGGCTCAGAGCTTGGCGCTGAAATCCGCCATAGCATGGGCAATCTTCAGCTGCTGGGGACACACCGCCTCGCAGCTATGGCAGCCCACACAGGCGCTGGGCTGCTTCTCCTTGGGCAGCGCAGACAGGGCCATGGGGGCGATAAAGCCGCCGCCGGTGAAGCGGTGCTCGTTGTACAGGGCCAGCAGATGGGGGATGTCCAGCCCCTGAGGGCAGTGGCTGACGCAGTAATGGCAGCCAGTACAGGCCAGGGCCTCCGGGGCTGTCATGCGCCGGCCCACCTCCAGCACGGTCTCCCATTCCTTGTCGCTGAGGGGGGCCTCAGTGGCAAAGGTAGCCAGGTTGTCCCTGGTCTGGGCCAGATCGGACATACCGGAGAGAACCACCACCACGCCGGGGATAGTCTGGAGGAAGCGGAAGGCCCAGGCAGGTACCCCCTCCTCCGGCCGCAGTTCCTTCAGCGGAGCCGCCTCCTCCGGGGTGAGCCGGGCCAGCCGCCCGCCCCGCAGGGGCTCCATCACCCACACAGGGATGTGGTACTGTCCCAGCAGCTCCACCTTCTCCTTCCCCTCCTGGAATTGCCAGTCCACATAGTTCAGCTGGAGCTGACAGAACTCCATGTGCGGCCCATAGGCCTCCAGAAAGCGCTTGAGCACCGGCATGGCTCCGTGGCAGGAGAAGCCCAGGTGCTTGATGCGCCCGTTTTTCTTCTGCTCCAGCAGGTAGTCCAGAATGCCGTACTTGGGGTCCAGATATGCGTTGATATTCATCTCGCATACGTTGTGGAAGAGATAAAAGTCAAAGTATTCCACCTGGCACTTTTTCAGCTGAGCCTCAAAGATCTCCGCCACCTTGTCCATATTGGACAGGTCGTAGCCGGGGAATTTGTCCGCCAGATAGAAGTTCTCCCGGGGATAGGCGGCCAGGGCCTTGCCGATGGCCAGCTCCGAGTTGCCTCCGTGATAGCCCCAGGCGGTGTCGTAGTAGTTGACGCCGCTGTCCATGGCGCAGGCCACCATCTCCTCCACCGCCGCCTGATTCACCTGGTCGTCTTTTCCGTCCACCACCGGCAGGCGCATACAGCCCATACCCAGCCCGGACAGCTTAATTCCCTGAAAGTCCCGATAAACCATCTTGATTCCTCCTGTTGGATGTTTGTCTTTACGCTACCACCTGGAGTGCACTCCATGTCAAGCGCTTCTTGCCCTTTTTCCATAAAGTTTTAAAATCTCTTGACTTGGAGTCCACTCCAGGTGCTACAATACCGGCAACAGAACAGGAGGCGATCTCTTTGACCATTGCCCAAGCCAGCCGGCAGTACGGCCTGAGCGCGGATACCCTGCGCTACTATGAGCGGATCGGCCTGATCCCCCCGGTGCCCCGGAACAAGAGCGGCATCCGGGACTACGATCAGGAATCCTGCCAGTGGATTGAACTGATGAAGTGTATGCGCTCCGCCGGGGTCCAGATCGAGGCGCTGGTGGAATATGTGGAGCTGTTCCGCCAGGGGGACGCCACCCTGGAAGCCCGCAAGGCCCTGCTGATGGAGCAGCGGGATCTGCTGCTGGCCCGGATGGAGGAGATCCAGCAGTCTCTGGACCGGCTCAACTATAAGATCCAGCTCTATGAGGATGGGAAGATGACCCGGGAGGCAATGGGCCGTCAGAAAGAGGAGTCCCAGAACCCGTAAACGCTGCGCTGCTTTTTATTTTATCTTTTCAGGCTATTGACAATAGCCCGGCTTAGGGATATGATTCTATGCATACAATTGAATACGGAATCCTGAAACCGTTGAGGCGGAGATAACGGCAATGATGCCTTTACAGAGAGTCCGGGCTGCTGAGAACCGGGCAAGAAACAAGTTGTCAAATGGACCGCTGAGGGCGCAGTCAAATGTAGGTGAAATTACTTACAGAGTATTCTGCGACGTGTGGGTATACGTCAGTTACCAGGGATATGTTGGTATCCTGTAAAGCGCATAAGGGTTATCCTTATGAATCAAGGTGGCACCACGGATAAGATATTTTATTCGCCCTTGACAGAACCATAGGTCTGTCAAGGGCGTTTTTGTTTGGAACACGCCCCTGGCGGAACCCCATGAACTCCAAAACAATATAGAAAGAGGCGTATTTCAAATGAGTAAAATTATTCTGACTGGCGACCGGCCCACTGGCAGACTGCACCTGGGGCACTATGTGGGCTCCCTGAAACGGCGGGTAGCCCTGCAAAATTCAGGGGAATATGAGAAGGTCCTCATCATGATCGCGGATGCCCAGGCCCTGACCGACAATTTTGACAACCCGGAAAAGGTTCGGCAGAACATCATTGAGGTGGCGCTGGACTATCTGTCGGTGGGTCTGGACCCCAGCCGTTCCACCCTGTTTATCCAGTCCCAGATCTCCGAGCTCACCGAGCTGACCTACTACTATTTGAATCTGGTCAGCGTGGCCCGGCTCTACCGCAACCCCACGGTCAAGTCGGAGATCCAGCAGCGGAATTTCGAGGCCAGCATCCCCACCGGCTTTCTCTGCTATCCGGTAAGCCAGGCAGCGGACATCACCGCCTTCAAGGCCACCACCGTTCCCGTGGGTGAGGACCAGCTGCCCATGCTGGAGCAGACCAGGGAGATCGTGCGTAAATTCAATTCCATTTACCAGGAGACCCTGGTGGAACCGGAGGTGCTGCTGCCTGAAAACAGCGCCTGTATGCGGCTGCCGGGAACGGACGGCAAAGCAAAAATGAGTAAATCCCTGGGCAACTGCATCTTTTTGGCGGATTCGCCTGAGGAGGTGCGGGAGAAGATCATGGCCATGTACACCGACCCCCTCCATCTGAAGGTTTCAGACCCCGGACACATTGAGGGCAACGCGGTGTTCACCTATCTGGACGCCTTCTGCCAGGACAAACATTTCAGGGAATATCTGCCGGAGTACGCCAACCTGGACGAGTTGAAGGATCACTATCAGAGAGGCGGCCTGGGAGACGTGAAGATCAAGAAGTTTTTAAACAGCATCATCCAGGAGGAGCTGGCCCCCATTCGGGCCAGAAGGAAGGAATACGAGAAGGATATTGGGGCAGTTTATGACATTCTCAAAGCGGGCAGCGCCGAGGCCCGGGCTATCGCCCAGGTCACCCTGAACGAGGTCAAGGCCGCCATGAAGATCAACTACTTTGATGACCCGGGGCTCATCGAAGCCCATAAGGAAAAATATAAAAACGGAACGTTCTGAGCTGAGAGGGCAAAGAAAAACCGCAGCAGGCCCGGCATGGGGTCTGCTGCGGTTTTTGGCACGCCTGAGGGGATTCGAACCTCCGACCTACCGCTTAGGAGGCGGTCGCTCTATCCTGCTGAGCTACAGGCGCATCTAACTTTGTCAGCGGAACAAAAATCCGCCTATGCCGCATTATTGTAACCCAATTTCAGTGCGGTGTCAACGCTGAGGGCGGGAAAGATGCGGGTTTTTGTTGGTTTTTTTGCGGAAAGCTGTTGCATGGCCCGTAAGGTATGCAGTATAATTAAGAGTCGAGCTAATTATGATCTTATGCGGCGGAGGATGGACGCCCCACCGCTGAAGGAGAAGGAATATGCAGAACGAGAAATTACGCAACGTAGCCATCATCGCCCACGTCGACCATGGCAAGACCACCCTGGTGGACGAAATGCTCAAGCAGGGCGGCATCTACCGTGAGAACCAGGCCACGGTGGAGCGCGTCATGGACTCCAACGACCTGGAGCGTGAGCGCGGCATCACCATTCTGGCCAAGAACACCGCTGTCCACTACAAGGACGTGAAGATCAACATCGTGGACACCCCGGGCCACGCCGACTTCGGCGGCGAGGTGGAGCGTATCCTGAAGATGGTCAACGGCGTCATCCTGCTGGTGGACGCCGCCGAGGGCCCCATGCCCCAGACCCGCTTCGTGCTGTCCAAGGCCCTGGAGCTGGGC
>NZ_CAJFGT010000067.1:0-13528 GCF_904377885.1 Flavonifractor sp. An112
AGGCGGCGCCCCGGCTGAGTTAGAAAAGGAGGCGGGCTGCGATGAAGCTATTTGATCTGTTTATCAGTTCCTTCTGGCCCATGTTCAAAGCAGGACTTACAATTTCCGTGCCGCTGATGTTGGTATCCTTTGCCCTGGGCCTGGTATTGGCTTTTGCGCTGGCCCTCATGCGGATGTCCAACTTCAAGCCCTTCAAGGGTATTGCCTGGTTCATCGTCTGGGTCATCCGCGGCACCCCTTTGCTGACCCAGATCTATGTGATCTTTTTTGGCCTGCCGGCGCTGGGTATTGTGCTGGCTCCCATTCCCTCGGCCATCCTGGCCCTGACCATCAGCCAGGGCGCTTACAACTCCGAAGTCATCCGCGCTGCCCTGGGTTCCATTCCCAAAGGCCAGTTTGAGGCCTGCCGGGCCCTGGGCCTGAACAAAATGCAGACCATGCGGAAGGTCATTATCCCTCAGGCCGCTCTGGTTGCGGTGCCCTCCCTGGGCAACTCCTTTATCAGCCTGCTGAAGGATACCTCCCTGGTGTCCACCATCACCGTGGCCGAGATTATGATGACGGCCAAGACCATCAATGCCACCGCCTTTGAGCCCCTGCTGCTCTATGTGGAGGCCGGCGTGGTGTACCTGATCTTCAGCACCGTCCTGACGCAGCTGCAGGGAATGCTGGAGAAGAAGCTGGGCAAGCATCTGGTTGATTCCAGAGCCTGAATAAGAGAGGCAATTACTCATGTTACATTTGAATACACAGGGCCTGCGGGATACCGCGGCCTGGGAGGCGGCGGGCATCGCCCTTCCCCGGTACCATGTGCAGACGGTGCGCAAGCGCACCTGGGAGAGCCCAGCCTGGGTCCATTTTGGCGCGGGCAACATCTTCCGGGGCTTCCTGGCCGCCGCGCAGCAGACCCTTTTGAATACCGGCGGAGCCAATACCGGTATCATTGCCGCCGAGTCCTTCGATTTTCAGATCATTGACAATGTCTATACCCCTTACGACAGCCTGAGCCTGCTAGTCCGCATGGCGGCCGACCGCCCCAATCAGATGGAGGTGATCGGCAGCGTGGCGGGGGGTCTGAAGGCCGACTGCCAGGGTCCCGACTGGGACAGGCTGGTGAAGGTATTCCAGTCTCCTACTCTGCAAATGGCCAGCTTTACCATTACCGAGAAGGGTTACGCCCTCACCGGGCTTCAGGGTGATTTGCAGCCGGTGGTGGAGCGGGACCTGGAGAGCGGCCCCGACTGTCCCCGACACACCATGTCCATCGCCGCCGCCCTGCTCTACCGGCGATTCCAGGCGGGGGGAGCCCCCATCGCCATGGTAAGTATGGACAACTGCGCCCAGAACGGTCAAAAGCTCCAGGATGCGGTGGAGCGCATCGCCGCCGGATGGCTGGAGCGAGGCCTGGTACCTCAGGACTTCTTGACCTGGCTGACCGACAGAAGTAAGGTGACCTTCCCCTGGTCCATGATCGACAAGATCACCCCCCATCCCTCCCAGAAGGTACAGCAGGAGCTGGAGGGCCTGGGCCTGGCGGACATGACCATCAGCAAGACCAACACCGGCACACTCATCGCTCCCTTTGTCAACGCGGAGATCACCGAGTATCTGGTGCTGGAGGATACCTTCCCCAATGGACGGCCTGCCCTGGAGCGGGCGGGGGTGTACCTCACCGACCGGACCACCGTGGAGAAGGCGGAGAAGATGAAGGTGGGTACCTGCCTCAATCCTCTTCATACCGCCCTGGCGGTGTTCGGCTGCCTGTTGGGTTACACCTCCATTGCCGCCGAGATGGGGGACGCCGACCTGAAGGCCCTGGTGGAGCACATCGCCGCCGAGAGCCTGCCGGTGGTGGAGGACCCGGGTATCCTCAGCCCCCGGGCCTTCATCGACGAGGTGCTGAACAAGCGCTTCCCCAATCCTGCCATACCCGATACCCCACAGCGCATTGCTGCCGACTGTTCTCAGAAGATCCCCGTACGCTACGGCGGCACCCTGCAGCGGTATGAGAAGCGGCTCGACCTGGATCTGTCCGGCCTGGTGTATATCCCTCTGGTGTTTGCCGGCTGGTGCCGGTACCTGCTGGGCGTGGACGACCAGGGCAGGGAGATGCCGGTGAGCCCCGATCCGCTGGCGGCTCAGCTGCAATCCTATCTGACCGGAATCACCCTGGGCCGGCCGGAGTCCTGTACCGATCAGCTTAAACCCATCCTGTCCAACGCCGCCATTTTCGGCGTGGACCTGTACCAGTCCGACCTGGGCCGGAAGGCGGAGGAGGCCTTCCGGGCTATGCTGGCCGGACCGGGCGCGGTGCGTGCCGCCCTGCGGCATTATTTATCGCTCTGACCGAGCACAAGGAGAGAGATAGTCATGAAGATGACGTTTCGCTGGTATGGGAGCCAGATGGACCCTATCCCGCTGCGCTATATCAAGCAGATTCCCAACATGAGCGGCGTGGTCACCTCCCTGATGGATATGCCCGCCGGCGCCCTCTGGCCGGAGGAGCGTATCCGGGCCCTGAAACAGGAGGTCAACGACGCCGGCCTGGAGATGGAGGTCATTGAGAGCGTCAATGTCCACGAGGATATCAAGCTGGGCCTGCCCAGCCGGGATCAGTACATCGAGGCCTATCAGGAGACCGTCCGCCGCCTGGGCAGGGCGGGGGTCAAGGTAATCTGCTACAACTTCATGCCCGTGTTCGACTGGACCCGCAGCGACCTGTTCAAGCCCCGGCCTGACGGGGCCACCGTACTGGCCTATGACCAGGCGGTTATCGACCGTATCACCGATCCCCAGGCCTTTGCCGACCAGATTCAGCAGGGAGCGGGGGAGTTTGAGATGGCGGGCTGGGAGCCGGAGCGTATGGCGGAGATCAAATCCCTCTTCGCCCAGTACGCCAGCGTGTCCCACCAGGATTTGCGCAACAATCTGGCTTATTTCCTGAAAGCCATCATTCCCGTCTGCGAGCAGTACGACGTGAAAATGGCCATTCACCCCGACGATCCGCCCTGGGACATCTTCGGCCTGCCCCGGATCTACACCAGCGGAGAGGATATCCGACAGATCCTGGACCTGGTAGACAGCCCTTATAACTGCCTGACTCTGTGTTCCGGGTCCCTGGGATCCAATCCCAACAACGATATCCCTGCCCTGGTGCGGGAATTCGGAGGTCAGGGCCGCATTCCCTTTGCCCACGTCCGCAACATCAAGTTTACCGGCCCCGGCCAGTTTGAGGAGGCGGCCCACTTCTCCGCCGACGGCAGTCTGGACCTATATGAGATCATGAAGGCCTATTACGATGTGGGGCTGGACTTCTATATCCGGCCCGATCACGGCCGGATGATCTGGGACGAGAAGGGAAGGGCGGGCTACGGCCTGTATGACCGTGCTCTGGGCGCTTCCTATCTCAACGGTCTGTGGGAGGCCATCGAAAAAGACCACAAATAACAGTGCGCGGCGCGTCCGGCCGGGGTGAAAGCCGTGTGCCGGACGCGCCCTTTCTTTGTCAAACGAACAGGAGGCATAGTTATGGACGCCATTTCCAAACGCATTTCTGAGATCGGCGTGGTGCCGGTCATCAAGCTCAACCACCCCCAGGAGGACGCCGCCCCGCTGGCCCACGCCCTGTGCGCCGGCGGCGTGCCGGTGGCGGAGGTCACTTTCCGGGCCGCCGGGGCCGCCGAGGCCATCCGCCTCATGTCCGAGGCCTGCCCGGAGATGCTGGTGGGGGCGGGCACTGTCCTCACCACCGATCAGGTGGATCAGGCACTGGAGGCGGGAGCCAAGTTCATCGTCACCCCCGGCCTGGACCCGGATATTGTCACCTACTGCCAGGGCAAGGGGGTGCCGGTGTTCCCCGGCTGCACCACCCCCACCGAGTACCACACCGCCCGCAAGCTGGGGCTGGAGGTGCTCAAGTTCTTCCCCGCCGAGCAGTCCGGGGGCCTCAGCAAGATCAAGGCCATGAGCGCACCCTTCCCCATGTTCAAGATCATGCCTACCGGCGGCATCTCCCTGAAAAACCTGAAGGAGTATCTGTCCAGCCCGGTGGTGTGCGCTTGTGGCGGCTCCTACATGGTCACCGCCGACCTCATCGACAATCACAAGTGGGACGAGATCACCGCGCTGTGCCAGCAGTCGGTGGCTATCGTCAAGGAGGTACGAAATGGCTAAAGTTGTTACGTTCGGCGAGCTGATGCTCCGCCTGGCCCCCAACGGCTACTACCGCTTCTTCCAGAACGACCAGATGCAGGCCACCTTCGGCGGCGGCGAGGCCAACGTGGCGGTCTCCCTGGCCAACTACGGTCTGGACAGCGTGTATGTCACCAAACTGCCCGCCCACGCCATCGGCCAGGCCGCCGTCAACTCCCTGCGGTATTTTGGGGTGGATACCTCCAAGATTGTCCGGGGGGGCGACCGGGTGGGAATCTACTACCTGGAGAAGGGAGCCTCCCAGCGGGGGAGCGTGTGTATCTATGACCGGGCCCACTCCGCCATCGCCGAGGCCCAGCCCGGCGACTTTGACTGGGACGCCATTTTTGACGGGGCCGACTGGTTCCACTTCACCGGCATCACCCCCGCCCTGGGCCCCAACCTGGTGGAGCTGTGCCGCCAGGCCTGTCAGGCCGCCAAGGCCCACGGGGTGAAGATCTCCTGCGACCTCAACTACCGGGGCAAGCTGTGGACCCGGGAACAGGCACGGGCGGCCATGACCGACCTGTGCCAGTACGTGGACGTGTGCATCTCCAACGAGGAGGATGCCAAGGACGTGTTCGGCATCGAGGCTGAGGGGAGCGACATCACCGGCGGCAAGCTGAACAAGGCGGGCTATGAGAGCGTGGCCAAGCAGCTGATGGACAAGTTCGGTTTTGAGAAGGTGGCCATCACCCTGCGTACCTCCATCTCCGCCAGCGACAACGACTGGGCCGGGATGCTGTACGACGGGAAGGAGTGCTGCTTCTCCAAGGAGTACCACCTGCACATTGTGGACCGGGTGGGCGGCGGTGACTCCTTCGGCGGCGGGCTGATCTACGCCCTGCTGTCCGGCAAGTCCGCGCAGGAGACCATCGAGTTCGCCGTGGCGGCCTCCGCCCTGAAGCACTCGGTGGAGGGGGACTACAACCGGGTCACCGTGGCCGAGGTGGAGAAGCTGGCCGGGGGCGACGGCTCCGGCCGGGTACAGCGGTAACAGAAAAATGGACAGCTGGACCATTTGGTCCAGCTGTCTGTTTCAAAGGAGGGTCGGGATGAAAACACTAAACTATCAGGTGCTCAAAGAGACCGGCTATACCGGCTATGTGCTGGAGGAGGGGCCGGAAAAGGTGCTCCAGTTCGGCGAGGGCAACTTCCTGCGGGCCTTCGCCGACTGCTGGTTCGACCTGGCCAACGAGCGGGTGGGGTGGAACAGTAAGTGTGTGCTGGTCCAGCCCATCCCCCAGGGACTGGCGAAGGAGATCAACGCCCAGCAGGGGCTGTACACCCTGTGCCTGCGGGGCCGGGAGGAGGGCCGGGCGGTGGACCGGCGGCGGGTGATCTCAGCGGTGAGCCGCTGCCTCAACCCCTATGAGGAGGAGGGCTATCAGGCCATGCTGGAGGTGGCAGCCTCCCCGGAGCTGGAGTACATCGTGTCCAACACCACCGAGGCGGGCATCGTCTATGATCCCTCCTGCAAGCTGGAGGATCAGCCCCCCGCCTCCTTTCCCGCCAAGCTGACCCAGGTGCTCTACCACCGCTGGCAGGCCGGACAGCCGGGCCTTGTGATCCTGTCCTGTGAACTGATCGATAACAACGGAACGATTCTGCAGGACTGTGTGGAGCGCCACGCCGCCCAGTGGGGGCTGGAGGAGGCCTTCCTGGAGTGGCTAAAGGGATGTACCTTCTGCTCCACCTTGGTGGACCGCATCGTGCCCGGCCGCATCCGGGACCGGGCGGAGCAGGCCGAGCTGGAGGGGGAGCTGGGCTACTCCGACCCCCTGCTGGATGTGGGGGAGGTGTTCGGCGTCTGGGTCATCCAGGGGCCGGAATGGCTGGCGGACAAGCTGCCTTTCCGTGCCGCCGGGCTCAACTGCCCGGTGGTGCCTGATGTGGCCCCCTACAAGCACCGGAAGGTGCGGATACTCAATGGAGGCCACACCGGCTTTGTGCCGGGGGCCTACCTGGCAGGCTTCGATATCGTCCGGGACTGCATGGCCCACCCGGTGGTGCGGGGGTTTCTGGAGCAAATGATCTACCGGGAGATCATCCCCACCCTAGAGCTGGACCGGACTGACCTGGAGCAGTTTGCCAAAGCGGTGGAGGACCGGTTCGACAACCCCTTTGTGGACCACACCCTGCTGAGCATCTGCCTGAACACCGTATCCAAGTGGCGGGCCCGCAACCTGCCCAGTCTGCTGGTCTACCAGCGGCAGACGGGACAGCTGCCCCCCTGCCTCACCATGAGTCTGGCGGCGGCCATTCAGTTTTACTGCGGGCACATGGAGGAACTGACCGATCAGGGGCTGGTCTGCCGCCGGAGCGATGGCACGGCCTACACCGTGTTCGATGACCGATGGGTGCTGGAGTTTTGCTGGGCCCACCGGGGGGACAGTGCCGGGGAACTGGTACAGGCCATCCTGAGCCACGAGCAGATGTGGGGTATGGACCTGACGTCGGTGGACGGCCTGACGGCGGCGGTGACGGCAGATCTGGAGAAGATCCGGACCGACGGGGTGCTGGCCGCATATGCCGCCTGTCTGGAGGAAGACGCATGAAGCTGATCCAGATTCAGATGGGAGACAATGTGGCGGTGGCTCTGTCCCCGGTGGAGGCGGGGGAGCAGGTAAGCGTTGGCGGATGGACTCTGACAGCGGCGGAGTCCATCCCCCAGGGCCATAAGTTGGCGCTTGTGCCGCTGAAGCCGGGAGATCTGGTGTACAAATATGGCTGCGCCATCGGGCGGGTCACCACTCCCGTGCCGGCAGGCGGGTGGGTCCACACCCACAACATGACCACCAATCTGTCCGCCCACACCCACTTCTCCTACCGCCCGACGGTACAGGCTCTGGAGTCGGAGGAGCCGGAGCAGTTTCTGGGCTATCTGCGGCCGAATGGCCGGGTGGCAACACGCAACGAGATCTGGGTACTGCCCACCGTGGGCTGCGTCAACGAGATCGCCTGCCAGCTGGCGGCCGGCAACCAGGACCTGGTGGGGGGGAGCGTGGAAGGGCTTTACGCCTTTCCTCACCCCTACGGATGCAGCCAGACGGGGACGGACCACGCCAACACCCGGGCCATCCTGGCTGGACTGGCCCGCCATCCCAACGCGGCGGCGGTGCTGGTGGTGGGACTGGGGTGTGAGAACCTGCAATGCAGTCAGCTGATGGAGGATCTGGGAGCGGAGGCAGCGGAGCGGGTGAAGTTCCTGGTGTGCCAGCAGGTGGAGGACGAACTGGCGGCAGGCCGGGCCTTGCTGGAGGAGTGTGCCGCCTATGCCGCTCAGTTCCAGCGCCAACCGGTGCCGGTGAGCAAGCTGGTGGTGGGCCTCAAGTGCGGCGGCTCCGACGGCCTGTCCGGCATCACCGCCAACCCGGTGGTGGGCAGGTTCAGCGATCTGCTGGTGGCCCGGGGAGGCAGCACCATTCTCACCGAGGTACCCGAGATGTTTGGAGCCGAGGAACTGCTGCTGGGCCGCTGTGCCGACGAAGGGGTGTTCCGTCAGACAGCGGAGATGCTCCAGGGCTTCCGGGATTATTTTGTCTCTCACGGCGAGAACGTCTACGAAAATCCCTCCCCCGGCAACAAGGCCGGAGGGATTACCACCCTGGAGGACAAGTCCTGCGGCTGTGTTCAGAAGGGGGGCACAGCCCCCATCGTGGGGGTGGTGCCCTACGGCGGGCAGGTGGCCCGGCCCGGGCTAAATCTGCTGTGGGGCCCGGGCAACGACCTGGTGTCCACCACCGCCCTCAGTGCGGCGGGAGCCCACCTGATCCTCTTCACCACCGGGCGGGGCACGCCTTTCGGGGCGCCGGCCCCCACCTTGAAGATTTCCAGCAACAGGGCGCTGGCCGCCCGCAAGCCGGGGTGGATCGACTTTGACGCCGGCAGCGTGGCGGAGGGGGAGTCCATTGACCAGGCGGCCCGGCGGCTCTTCCACCTGGTGCTCCGCACCGCCTCCGGCGCCCCCACCAGGAGCGAGGCGGCCGGCCGCCGGGGGATCGCTATCTTCAAGGACGGTGTGACGCTGTAAAGGACCATGGAAATTTCCACATGGTAGGATGAAAAATCCTTCTTTCCAAAACAGGATAAATCAGGTAAACTATAGCTAGTTATGTTAGGCCCCACAGGAACCACGTCTGTTATGGAGGTAGGACATGAGAAAGACGAAAATCATCTGCACCCTCGGTCCGGCAGTGGATGACGAGGAGACCCTGCGCAAGCTGATTCTCAAGGGCATGAACGCCGCCCGCTTCAACTTTTCTCACGGCACCCATGAGAGCCACCTGGCCCAGCTCACCAAGCTGAAGCGGGTCCGGGACGGATTGGGCGCGCCGGTGGCCACCATTCTGGATACCAAGGGCCCCGAGATCCGGGTCAAGACCTTTGAAAACAGCCCAGTGACCCTGGAGCGGGGACAGACCTTTGTGCTCCACACCGACGATGTGCCCGGCGATCAGAATCAGGTGTCGGTGACCTATCAGAACCTGCATAACGAAGTGGGACCTGGCTGCCGTATCCTGGTGGATGACGGCCTCATTGAGCTGAAAGTGGAGCGCATTGAGGGTACCAGCATTGTTTGCGAGGTGGAGAACGGCGGCCCCCTGTCCAGCAACAAGTCTATCAACATCCCCGACGTACATATCCACCTGCCCTCCCTCACCGACAAGGACCGGGACGATATCAAGTTCGCCGTGGAGAACGACTTTGACTTCATCGCCGCCTCTTTTGTTCGCAAGGCCAGCGATGTAGAGGATATCCGGGCTGAGCTCCACAAGCATGAGGGGGGCGACAAGGTCCAGATCATCGCCAAAATCGAGAACCGAGAGGGCGTGGACAACATCGAGTCCATCCTTGCCGCCTCCGACGGCATCATGGTGGCACGAGGCGACCTGGGTGTGGAGATCCCTGCCCACGAGGTGCCCATCCTCCAGAAGCAGATGATCAAGGCCGCCACCCAGAAGGGTCTGCCGGTCATCACCGCCACCCAGATGCTGGACTCTATGATCCGCAACCCCCGACCCACCCGTGCCGAGGTGTCCGATGTGGCCAACGCCGTGTTTGACGGCACTTCCTGCGTCATGCTTTCCGGCGAGACTGCCTCCGGCAAGTATCCGATCGAGGCTCTGGAGACCATGGTAGCCACCGTCACCGCCGCCGAGGAGGCCATCGACTACTGGGGCCGGTTCCGGGAGCGCAATCTGCTGCCGGAGATCGGCGGCATCAGCGATGCCATCACCCACACCTGCTGTCTGACCGCCATGGACCTGGGGGCGACGGCCATTCTGGCCCCCACCAAGTCGGGCTACACCGCCAAGGTGATCTCCCGTTTCCGTCCCGGCTGCAACATCATTTCCCTGACTCAAAGCGAGTCCACCCGCCGTCAGCTGGCCATCTCCTGGGGTGTCCACCCCTATCTTTGCGGCGAGGTGGATTCCACCGACCGGATGTTCTCCCTGGCTGTGGATGTGGCCCGGAAGGAGGGGGTGGTGAAGCCCGGCGAGACCGTGGTCATCACCGCCGGCGTGCCCTTGGGCAAGTCGGGCACCACCAACCTGATTAAGGCTCAAGTGGTGGAAGAAGGACTGTAAACTTCTATATTCCAGGAAAAGAACCGGACGTTGTCAGCGTCCGGTTCTTTTATACTTTGGAAAGAAATGACAGGGTACGATGAGAGGTGTTGAGAGCCGGCAAACGATCTGGTATAATGTGTCTAACGGAATCCAAGAACAGGGAGCGGACTGCCCGGCGCCCTGATAGAAAGGATAGGTGCCCCAATGGCTGCAAAGACGCAGTATACCGTGGTCGTGGCCGACGATGAGGACGAGCTGAGAGAAGCGGTGTGTACCATGATCCCCTGGCAGGACTATGGGTTTCGTCTGGTGGGGAGCGCCAGCAACGGACTGGACGCCCTCCAGCTGGTGGAAACGCACGCCCCTGACCTGCTGCTTACCGATATCCGGATGCCTTTTATTTCAGGGATTGAGCTGGCCCGGCAGGTGCGGGAGGTGCGTCCCGCCACCAACATCGCCTTTTTGAGCGGCTATGACGATTTTGAATACGCCAAGCAGGCCATTCAGTATAACATCATCAGCTATATGCTCAAGCCTCTGACTATGGAAGGATTGGGCGCGGAACTGTGTACCATCCGAAAAAAGATCGACGCCCAATATGCCATGTTCCGGCAGACCGGGCCTCGTACCGATGGGTCCGACCTACGGACAGCCATGCTGATGCCCCTGGTGCTGGACGACTACGCCGAGCTGGAAGGGGAGGTCCAGGCAGAGGGCTATGCCCGGCAGTGCGGCCTGTTGCGGGATGTGGATGACAGGCCGGGCTATACCGTAATGGTATCCACCCTGCTCAATGAGGACGGCGGCAACGTCACCGAGCCATCCTTTGTGGCCTCGGTGGACCGGTTGGCCTCCAAGTACCTGCGGAGCGTCAGCTTTTTTGCATCGGGAAAGGTGATTTCGGTGCTGCTTGGCAATGCGTCGGACTTTGACGAATATCTCCACATCCTGGCCGACGAGATCCCTCAGATGGCGGACAGGGTGTTGGGCAAGCGTTGCCGCATCGGCGTCAGCCGGGTGGTGAGGGCCCTGACCGATCTGCACGGCGCCTATCGGGAGGCCATGGAGGCTCTGCGCCAGGGAGACAGGACGGAGGGAGGAGCCCAATTTATCAGCGATCTGGCTCCCGCCGCCAAGGGCGGCGAATTGCTGTGCAAGCGGGCGTTGGAGGCGCTGGACCAGCACTATATGGAGGCCGATTTGTCTCTGGTGTCCCTTAGCGGGATGCTGACCGTCAGCCCCAATCATCTCAGCGCCTGCATCAAGAAGTACACCGGTGAGACCTTCATTAACATCCTGATCCGCAAGCGAATGGAGGCTGCCCGGGAACTGTTGACTACCTCCGGACTGAAGGTACAGGAGGTGGCCCAGCGCTGCGGCTATACCGACCAGCACTATTTCAGCTACTGTTTTAAAAAATACTGTGGGGAATCCCCCAACGCCATGCGCCGCAGGCTGGAGCAGGAAAGGCTGGGTGAGGACGCGTGAAAGGGCGCGGCACGGCCCGGAAAGGCCTGCGTATCACCACCATTCTGGTAGCCATGGTGGTGGGAGTGGTGGCAGTCATCCTCTGCTGCTGCATCCTGCTATTTTTGGACCGTTATCGGGATGCCATGGTGCAGAATGCCCGCACCAGCAGCAGCCAGGCGGTATCCCAGGTGTCCACAACGGTGGCCAACTACCTGGGAGATATGGAGCAGGCTATGGAGCTGGTGGAGCAGTCCATGCTGGAAAGTGCGGACAGCCGGGATAAGCTGCTCACTGCTTTTTTGAATTTCCGGCCTGACGTGGTGGCGGTGACCAGCTACTCCTCCGACGGAGCGCTGCTGGACTGCTGGTCCCTGGGGCGGGAACCCAGAGAGACCATCTACGAGAACCTCTCCTTTGATCTGGAGAAGGCCAGGACCGCGCAGGCGCCCTATATGATGGCACCCCATGTGGAGACTATTTTTGAGAGTTACTATCCCTGGGTGGTGACCATGACTGCTCCGCTGGAGCAGGGGGGAGGAGCCGCCTGGGTCTCTCTGGATTTGAGCTTTTCCAGTATTTCAAGCTATATCAATAACATCAGTATCGGCCAGCGGGGCTACTGCTTTTTGATGGACGGGGCGGGTAATATCGTCTACCATCCCCAGCAGCAGCTGCTGTACGCTGGCCTTAAAACGGAGAATACCACGGCGCTGGCCGAGCTGGAGGACGGCTCCTATGCCGACGATACGGTGATTTACAGCCTGACCGGCGTGGCGGACAGCGACTGGCGGGTGGTGGGCGTCAGCTATGTGGACGAGCTGGTCAACCGCGGTGTACGGGAAATGATCCAACTGTCTCTGTTTTTGGCGGTTGTAGTGCTGGCGGCGGCAGTGCTGACCAGCTGGCTGCTCTTCCGCCTGCTGGGCCGCCCCCTGCGGGGACTGGCTTCTGCCATGGAGAACTTCGAGACCGACGCAGACCACTTTACCTATCATCCGGTGGGCGGTACCCGGGAGGTACAGGAGCTGTCCGACTCCTTTGAGCACATGGTACTGCGAATCCAGCGGCTGATGACCACCGTGCGGGAGGAGGAGGTCAACCTCCGCAAGACAGAGCTGAAGGCCCTCCAGGCTCAGATCAATCCCCACTTCCTTTATAACACGCTGGATTCCATCGCCTGGATGTGCGAGCAGGGCCGCAATGCCGAGGCGGTCAAGATGGTCCACGCCCTGGCCCGGCTGTTCCGCATCAGCATCAGTAAGGGCCATGAGCTCATCCCCATCGCCAAGGAGATCGAACACGCCGAGAGCTATCTTCAGATCCAGAAGTACCGTTACAAAAATCAGTTTACTTATGCTGGACTGCCTGAAGTACGTGCAGAAGAAGTAATTCCATCAAGCAAAAGCGCGAAGCCGCTGCAAGGCAGACGCGGGGGACCGCTCTGCTTTGCAGCGGTTTTTCTTTGTACACCGCTCTGTCAGGGATTGGATTTGAGGGCGGAATGTGCTATGATGAAAGAAACAGCCCGAGGAGTGGGGCCTGCCCGCTCTGTCCGGGACGCAAAAGGAGAGAAGAACCATGCAAGAACTGGGCGCTGTGCGTAACGCACTGAACGCAGGGGAGCTGGATGGCCCGCTGAAGGGCCTGCTGTGTCACGACCTTACCGCCGGCCGGAAACGGGTAGCGGATCTGCTGGATGGGTTTCAAAAGACCTTTGGGGCGGGGGAGAACACACCTGTGACCCTGTGCTCCGCCCCGGGCCGCACCGAGATCTGCGGCAACCATACCGATCATCAGCACGGCCGGGTGCTGGCCGGCGCGGTAGACCTGGACTTTTTGGCTTGCGCCGCCCCCAACGGCACCAACACCATCCGGTTCCAGTCTGAGGGCTGGCCCCTGGTGGAGGTGAACCTGGACACCCTGGAGCCCAAGGAAGAGGAGAAGGAGTCCACTGCTTCCCTGGTCCGGGGTATGGCGGCTCAGGCCGCCCAGCGGGGCTATCCTGTATCCGGCTTTGATGTATATGCCACCTCTGAGGTGCTGCCCGGCTCCGGCCTGTCCTCCTCGGCGGCCTGCGAGGTGCTGCTGGGTGTCATCGAGAATCATCTGTTCTGCCGGGACGAGCTGGACCCGGTGACAATTGCCCAGATGGGCCAGAAGGCAGAGAACATTTACTTCGGTAAGCCCAGCGGCCTGATGGACCAGACAGCTTCCTCCGTGGGCGGCGCGGTGGCCATCGATTTTGCTGACCCTGCCGCCCCTGTGGTGCGGACGGTAGCGGTGGATCTGGCCGG
>NZ_CAJFGT010000068.1:0-13514 GCF_904377885.1 Flavonifractor sp. An112
TCCTGAACCGGCTGGCGGCGGCGGAGCAATATGAGGCGGTGGCCTGGCTGCTGGGGGAGCCGGTGATTCTGTTCTCCCGGTCCGTGGTGGATGAGAGCGTCCGCCGCAACGCCGAGTTCCAGGGCGAGGCCGGGCTGACCCCCAGGATCATTCGCAGGGCGGAAAGCCACTGCTGTGAATGGTGTGCCAGGCTGGCGGGCACCTACACCTACCCAGATGTGCCCCGGGACGTTTACCGGCGGCATGATTTTTGCCGCTGCGTGGTGGAGTACGACCCGGGAGATGGGAAGCGGCAGAATGTACACACCAAACTGTGGACACGTAGCTCAGCTGATGATACAATGAAGATACAAGATCGACTGTATCCAATTAACCCAGAAACCGGGGAACGCTATGAGCCTCATCCGCTACATATGGATGACAAACAGGTAGGCAAAAAGATCGGCAAACACGCACAGGACTACGGACTAGACCCTGCTGATCCGCAATCGCGGGAGTTGCTACGTGCGAAGATCTTGCGCATCTGTGAACAGGCAGATGAACGTTGTTGGGGTGAATGGCGCGGTCAGGAATGGCCGGTGCTGTTTCACATCCGGGGCCGCAATTTGTAGCGGTAGCGGACCGTGCGTTTGGAAAGGAGAAGAAACCGATGCAGGGGTTATTGCTGAAGGATTTTTATAATCTGAAAAAAACAATGGGACTATTAGCTGTGATGCTGGTGGTGTTCGGAGTGCTCCAGATCACCTACTGCCTGACCTGCATCAGGCTGACCCGCTCCAAATGAGAAAACGGCCAGTCCCCGAAGGGACTGGCCGCTTTTTGTGTTATACCCGATAGCGCTTCTGCTTAATGTAGGAGCAGTGGAGCAGGGCGTGGGCCAAGGGGCTGCCGGGCTCGCCCAGATAGCTGTGATAGACGGTCTGAACCACCGGATTCTTGTGGCTGCGGCGGTACTCCATATCCTGATCCTGCTTGTAAAGCGCTGCGGCACGCAGGGCCTTGATATCGGTAAAGTTGCGTACGTCAGCGTGCTGGATGGGTTGTCCGCCACCGTTGATGCAGCCGCCGGGGCAAGCCATGAACTCCACAAAGTCGTAATGCAGGGTGCCGTCCTTAATACCGTCCAGCACCAGCTTCACGTTGTGAAGGCCGGAGGCCACGCATACACGGACGGTGCGGCCGGGAAGCTCGTAGCTGGCCTCCTTGACGCCCTCCATACCACGGACCTCGTGGTACTCCAGGGGAGCCATACCGTCGCCGGTCAGTTCCTCCACCACAGTGCGGAGAGCAGCCTCCATAACACCGCCAGAGGCGCCGAAGATAGTGGCGGCACCGGTGGAGATGCCCAGCATCTCATCAAACTCACCGTCAGGCAGGTGATCGAAAAGCATTCCGGCCTGGGTGATCATGCGGCCAAGCTCACGGGTGGTGAGAGACACGTCCACCGGCATACAGCCATTGGGCAGCCGCTGTTCCTCACGGCGGACCTCGTACTTCTTGGCGGTACAGGGCATGACAGATACCACGAAGATATCGTGGGGATCGATGCCTGCCTGCTCGGCGTAGTAGGTCTTGACCAGTGCGCCGAACATCTGCTGGGGAGAGCGGCAGGTGGATACGTTGCGGATCATCTCAGGGGCGTGCTGCTCCATATACCGGATCCAACCGGGGGAGCAGGAGGTGATGAGGGGGAGTACTCCGTCGCCGCGCAGCCGGTGGAGGAACTCGGTGCCCTCTTCCATGATGGTGAAGTCGGCAGCGGTATCCACGTCGAATACCTTGTCAAAGCCCAGACGGCGCAGGGCGGTGACCATCTTGCCCTGCACGTTGGTGCCGATGGGCAGGCCGAAGCACTCGCCTAGGGTGACGCGGATGGAGGGGGCGGGACCCACCACAACGTGCTTGGTGGGATCAGCCAGGGCGGCTAACACCTGAGCAGTGTCGTCCTTCTCAGACAGAGCGCCGGTGGGGCAGGCTACGATGCACTGGCCGCAGGACACGCAGTCCACTTCGTTCAGATCCCGGTCAAAGGCGCAGCCAATGTGAGTGGCAAAGCCACGGTCGTTGGGGCCGATGACGCCCACCTCCTGGGTGGCACGGCACACGGCGGTGCAACGGCGGCAGAGGACACACTTGGAGTTGTCCCGCACCAGATGAGGGGCAGAATCTTCAATCTGAGGATACATATTGTCGCTGGCGTAACGCACGGCATCAATACCCAGGTCACTGGCCAGCTGACGCAGCTCACACTGGCTGTTGCGGGGACAGGTGAGGCAGTCCATACGGTGGTTGGAGAGGATCAGTTCCAGGGTGAGCTGGCGGGATTTGCGGACCCGCTCTGTATTGGTGTATACCTCCATACCTTCGGCCACGGGGTAGACGCAGGAGGCCACCAGACTCTTGGCGCCCTTAACCTCCACCACGCAGATGCGGCAGGCACCGATCTCGTTGATGTCCTTCAGAAAGCACAGAGAAGGAATGTTGAAGCCCGCGGAGCGAGCAGCCTCCAGCACCGTGGTCCCAGCGGGAACGGTGACGGGAATATCGTTGATGCGCAGAGATACCATCTTTTCGTCCATGTCCGTTCCCTCCCTTACTGCTTGCTGATGGCGCCAAAGCGGCAGTGATCCATACAGGCGCCGCACTTGATGCACTTGGACTGGTTGATGATATGGGGGGCCCGCACCGCGCCGGAGATGGCGCCAGTGGGACAGCCCTGGGCACAGCGGGTACAGCCCTTACACTTGGCAGGATCCACCACATACTGGATCAGGGCTTTACATACGCCGGCGGGGCAGCGCTTCTCATAGATGTGGGCCTCGTACTCCTCCCGGAAATGCTTCAGGGTGGAGAGCACCGGGTTGGGGGCGGTCTGGCCCAGGCCGCACAGAGCG
Source organism: Flavonifractor sp. An112 (assembly GCF_904377885.1). Taxonomy (NCBI): domain Bacteria; kingdom Bacillati; phylum Bacillota; class Clostridia; order Eubacteriales; family Oscillospiraceae; genus Flavonifractor; species Flavonifractor sp. An112. The sequence continues at coordinate 2,895 of NZ_CAJFGT010000068.1, forward strand.
GACTGCTTGATGTGGTTGCACAGCTCCTCAATGGTGTCCAGATCCTCCGGCTCGCCGTTGCCCTCGGTGATCTTGGTCAGCAGGCCCAGCAGACGTTTGGTGCCGATCCGGCAGGGGGCGCACTTGCCGCAGGACTCGTCCACGATGAACTCCAGATAGAACTTGGCGATGTCCACCATGCAGTTGTCCTCATCCATAACGATGAGGCCGCCGGAACCCATCATGGAGCCGATGGAGGCCAGGGATTCGTAGTCGATGGGGGTATCGATGAGGGAGGCGGGGATACAGCCGCCGGAAGGGCCGCCGGTCTGGGCGGCCTTGAACTTCTTGCCGCCGGGTACGCCGCCGCCGATGTCCTCCACCACGGTACGCAGGGTGGTGCCCATGGGGACCTCCACCAGGCCGGTGTTGGTGATCTTGCCGCCCAGAGCAAAGACCTTGGTGCCCTTGCTCTTCTCGGTGCCGATAGCGGCGAAGGCCTCGGCGCCGTGGTTGAAGATCCAGGTGATGTTGGCGTAGGTTTCCACGTTGTTGAGCAGGGTGGGCCGGTCAAACAGACCCTTTACAGCGGGGAAGGGGGGACGGGTCTTGGGCTCGCCCCGGTGACCCTCGATGGAGCGCATGAGAGCAGTCTCCTCGCCGCAGACGAAAGCGCCGGCGCCCAGCCGCAGCTCCAGGTCGAAGTCAAAGCCGGAATCAAAGATATTCTTGCCCAGCAGGCCGTACTCCTTGGCCTGACCGATGGCGGTCTCCAGCCGCTTGACGGCGATGGGGTACTCGGCCCGGACATAGATGTAGCCCTGGTGAGCGCCCACTGCGTAGCCGGCGATGGTCATGGCCTCAATGATGGTATGGGGATCGCCCTCCAGCACGGAGCGGTCCATAAAGGCGCCGGGGTCACCCTCGTCAGCGTTACAGCAGACGTATTTCACGCCGTCGGGGCTTACTGCGTTGGCGGTGAACTGCCACTTCAGGCCAGTGGGGAAGCCGGCGCCGCCGCGGCCACGGAGGCCGGAGGCCAATACGGTGTCGATGACCTGCTGGGGCGGGATCTGTTCGGTGAGGATCTTGCCCAGGGCGGCGTAGCCGTCCACGCCGATGTACTCGTCGATGCTCTCCGGGTTGATGACGCCGCAGTTGCGCAGGGCGATGCGCTGCTGGTGCTTGTAGAACTGGGTCTCAGTCAGAGAGGTGACAGCGCCCTCCTCGCTGGCGTTCTTATTGAGCAGACGCTTGACAATACGACCCTTGACGATATGCTCGGAGACAATCTCCTCCACGTCGTCTACAGTGACGTGGGTATAGCAGGCACCCTCGGGGTAGATGGTGACGATAGGACCCAGGGCGCACAGGCCGAAGCAGCCGGTGCGGACCACTTTGGCCTCTTTTTCCATACCCTGTGCCACAAGCTGCTTTTCAAATTCCTCAATGATCTTCTGGCTGTTGGAGGAGGAGCAACCGGTGCCGGTACAGACCAGAATGTGGGAACGGATAAAACTCATCTCTTCACCCTCCCTTACTCAGCTGCGCCGATGGTGTAGTCTTCCACCACATGGCCGTTGACCAGATGCTCACTAACAATGGAGGCTACTTTGTCGGGAGTCATCTTCACATAGGTGACCTTTTCCTGACCAGGCACATAGACCTCCACGATGGGCTCCAGACGGCAGACGCCGATGCAGCCGGTCTGGGACACCGTTACATTTTTCAGGTCCCGCTTGTTCACTTCCTCCAGCAAAGCGTTGAGGACAGGGCGGGCGCCGGCGGCAATGCCGCAGGTAGCCATACCCACTACAACGCGGATGCGGTCGTCTCCGGCGTCCCGCAGATCGATCTGGCTGCGCATCCGATCCCGGATGGCCTGCAGTTCTGCAAGTGTTTTCATGCTTTCATCCCCTTATTTTCTCGTAACAGCATTTCTTGTTCCTGGAGATAATCCCTGATCCAGAGGATGACCTCCGGTTCCGCCAGGGAGATCTCAGGGCCCAGCTGAGCCCGCAGCTCTTCTGTGGTCAGCTGGAAACAGTTGTTGTCAATGGTGTGAGTATAGTGCAGCTCCAGCTGGGGCGCGCCCTGGAGCAGGAGGGTGATGGTACCGGCTATGTCGCCTACCGGCGGACAGTCGATATGCGTGGGGCGGAAAAGAGCGGTGACCGTGGTCCCCACGCCCTCCGTGCTGTCAATGGTCAGGCTGCCGCCGGTCTGTTCCACCGCCATACGAAGCAACGGGATTCCCAATCCCATCTTTCTGGTGGTGCGGGTGGTGGTGAAGGGATCGCTGACCTGGGCCAGCAGCTCCGGACTCATGCCCTTGCCGTTGTCCACAATGGTGAAGGTAATGGACTCAGGCGTTTCTGACAGAGTAAGCTCTACCAGAGAGGCCTTGGCGGAAATGGAGTTCTGGGCAATATCCAGAATATGCAGCGCAATTTCTTTCACGTTCATTACCTCCGTGGCCTGACCGACACGCTGTGCGGCTGTTCCGCACGTCTCGCGCTTCTTTACTTATACATATCCAGAATGGGGCCTACCTGATCGGGGGTGAGACGGCCGTACACGTCGTTGTTGATCATCATCACCGGGGCCAGACCGCAGGCGCCCACGCAGCGGCAGGAGTCCAGAGAGAACTTGCCGTCGGCGGTGATGGAGCCGGGGACGATGCCCAGTTTCTGCTCCACAGCGTTCAAAATAGCGGCGGCACCCTTGACGTAACAGGCGGTGCCCAGACAGACCGAGATCTGATATTTTCCCTTGGGATTCAGGGTGAACTGAGCATAAAAAGAGGCCACCCCGTACACTTCGGACAGCGGAATCTCCAGACCTTCCGCCACAATGATCTGTACTTCTTCCGGCAGATAGCCGAAGATTTCCTGGGCGGCCTGGAGAACAGGCATAGTAGCGCCTGGCTGTCCCTTGTGCTCGGCGATGACCTTCCGCAGGCGTTCTTCCTGCTCAGGTGTCCCACGGTAGGGGACCACAGTCTTGCAGTTTGGCATAGGTGCGTCCTTCCTTTCTGAAACAATTAGTTTAGTTTTACTTTCAAGGCACTATTATAGCGAAAAAAAGCCGTTTGTAAAGACTTTCCATGGTTAAAAATACAAAACCATATAGTTCAATTTGAAGTATTGCACAAAAAGGGCGGAGGTAAAAAATAGCCCTGTTGTTACATCAGTACTTTTTCTGATGAGGAGAAAATACGGATGGGGCCAACAGGGCAGTAGTTACTTTATGGAAAGTATAGCACATTAAAGTGCTCTTGTAAAGAAAGTTGTCCGGAGGCCAGGTTCAGACCCGGCAGGCCAGACGCTGAATGACGGCCTGAGGGGTACACTCCGGGAGGTCCAGCATATGCTCCGCACCCCACACCTGATCCAGATAGTGGGCGTCGGAATTGGTGAGCAGCAAAAGATCCTTCAGGTCGGGTCTTTGTGCCAGCTCCGGGGGACAGCGGTGGGACAGCTCGGCAGCGGAGAATCCCATGTCCGGGTCCCAAAGACCCAGTACCCCCAGCAGGGAGAAAGAGGGGCGGTCGATGTGGGAAGGAAAGGCAGTGCCGCCCCAGTGGGATACCAGGCGGGGAACTTCATAGAGGGGAATATCGGTGCTGCCAGCCAGGAAGGCGGTCTCCACACCCAGAATGCCGTCCCCGTCGTCCATCCGCAGCTGTTTGCCAAACCGGTCGGGATTGTTGCGGATCGGAGGGAGGTGCTTGGCGATCTCACTGGAAAAGTCCTCCGCCCGTTCCGGGTCGGGGAAGAGACAGACCACATGGATCTCCTCCTGGGTGCACAGTTCCATGCCGGCCAGGGCGGTGAGGCCGTGAGACTGGGCGGCCCGGCAGAAGGAGGCGCAGTTGCCGCAGCTGTTGTGGTCAGTGAGGGCTACAATCTCCAGCCCGGCCAGGGCGCACATAGCGGCCAGATTGGCGGGGGTCATCTCGTCGCTGCCGCAGGGCGATAAACAAGAATGTAGATGAAGGTCGTAATAAAACTGCAAAGAGATTTCCCCCCTTTCTGGTTAGACTGGTCTTAGGCCAACAGCTGCCCCAAGCGGCAGGCGGCGGCAAAGGTATCCTGGCCCACCCCCAACAGGTTGACCTCTTTTTCCTGGGCACGGCGGAGCAGATCGGCGTCAGGCTGGACCCCTTCGGTCAGAAGCACACAGGCCACATCTGCCATCAGCGCCACCGCGGCCACATTCTGGTTGGACATGATGGTGAGCCAGGCGCAGTCCTGACCAGCACGGCCCATAACCCAGCTGAGCAAATCACCCACGTAGCCGCCGGTTACCGGCCGTTCCGGCTGAGCCAGGTGAAAGACCGTCAGATCCATGAACCGGATCAATTCCTGTACCGTCATACTGGTATGCCTCCTCTGTCTGCTAAAACGAAAGGGCGCGTTACAGAGCATCTGTTCTGCAACGCGCCCAATGGCCTACTTTTTGGTGGGTTCGGTTTGACGGCGGCGGAAGGGGGGCGGCAGATAGTCGTCCGCCTCGTCCTTGCCTGCCATGGAGCGCATCCGCTCCCGCACCTTGAAGATACAATCCTCCACCGTAGCCCGGCCCAGGATCACATCCTCAGCAAAGGCGTGGCAGGACGGGGCGCCGCAGGACCCGCAGTGGAGCCCAGGCAGGTGGGATTCCAGTTCCTGAATCCGCAGCTGCTTGTTCAGGGCAGCCCCCAGGTCCTGGTCCAGAACAAATGTGGGTAAGTACTGTAATTCCTTGTCCCGCCGGACAATATCCCGCTCCGCGCCCTCGAACCGGAAGCGGTTCCGGGATACGGGCTGGCCTTTCATCAGGCTTTTCAGGCGCATCTTGGCGGCGTAGGGGTTTTCCACCGTGAAGCAGCCCCCCACGCACCCCTGGGTGCAGGCGGACAGCTCCAGAAAATCGGCTTCCGGCAGGCGCCCGTCCTCGATTTCCTCCAGCATCCGGATCACATTGTTGATGCCGTCCACCGCCACACAGCGCTCCCGCAGCCGGGCGGCGCTTTCGCCGCCGCAGGATGCCCAGCCCATTCCGATGATACCGGCGGAGGTCATGGGCTCTACGGTCTCCAGGTGCTTCATGGGACTGAGCAGCCGCAGGTAGATATCCCGGATGGCAAAGGCGCCGTCCAGCACCGGGTGGCTCAGGCCCTCGGACTCCCGGGCGGCCGTTACCTTGGAGGAGCAGGGGACGATGGCAAAGACGCCGATCCGCTCCGGCGGCAAGCCGGTCTCCTTGGCTGCCTCCCGCCGGGCCAGGATGGCTGCCAGCTCCATGGGCAGGATCGTGCAGGCCACATGACCCATCAGCTTGGGAAAGCGCATCCGGATGAGCCGGAGTACCGTGGGGCAGGAGGAGGAGATCAGCGGCGTAACAGAAGCCGGACCTTCACAGATACACTGACGCTCAAAGTCAGAGAGCATCTCGGCGGCCTTGGCTACCTCATATACCTTGTGAAAGCCGATCTTTAAAAGCGCGTTGAGCACAATGTCGATGTTGTCCAGATTGTGAAACTGCCCGTAGAGGGCAGGCTCCGGCAGGGCAACGCAGTATTCATACCGGGACAGCACATCCAGACTGTCGCCTACCGACTTGATGGCCTTGTGGGGACAGATGCGGATGCACTCGCCGCAGTCGATGCAGCGGTCGGGCAAAATGGTGGCCTTACGGCCCCGGACGCGAATGGCCTCGGTGGGGCAGCCTTTGATGCAGGAGGTACAGCCCCGGCAACGGCGGCTGTCCAGTACCACGGAATGCTTCATAGCCATGGCACTGCCTTACCTCCCTTCGCCAGAGACATGATTCACTGGGGGATCTTAATTTTGACCGTGACGGTGGTGCCCTTGCCCACCTCAGTGTCAATGGTCATCTCATCGGAATAACGCTTCATGTTGGGCAGACCCATACCGGCGCCGAAGCCCAGCTCCCGGGCGGTGGAACCGGCGGTGGAGTAGCCCTCCTGCATAGCCTGCTCTACATCGGGAATACCGGGGCCGGAATCGATCATGCGGATCACGATCTGGTCCATCTCCACCTCGACTTCAGCCTGGCCGCCGTCAGCGTGGATGACCATGTTGATCTCGCCCTCGTACATACAGATGGAGGCCCTGCGGATCACGTCCTGGGGCAGACCCAGCTTCTTCAGGGTCAGCTTCATTTTGCTGGAGGCCTCGCCGGCTTCAATGAGGTCGCCGCCCTCCACGGGGTACACAAGTCTAATCGTTTCCATCGCAATTCCCTCGCAATCCATTGTAGTAAAGCAGGCCGCAGGCCTCGTACATCCGCTTAGGACAGGTCATGACCACGATGTCCCGTTCCTCGGCCAGACTGAGGATATCCTTGCCCGGCACCTTGCCCCGGACAAAGACGATGCACTTCATCTCCACCATGTCTGCTGTACGGACCACCTGCGGATTGACCAGACCAGTGAGCAAAAGAGCCTGATTCTTGACAAAAGCAAGCACATCGCTCATGAAATCGCTGCCGCAGGCGGACATGACCTCCCGGTCCAGATGATCCTCGCCGCACAATACAGTGGCATTCAGGATCTGTTTGATGTCGGAAAGCAGCATTGCCTTCTCCCCTTCCGTGGGAAAACTAAACTCTCAGTTCATGGGCATTGTACCACAAAACAACTGGAAGTGCAAAGGGTTCGTTGAAACTTTCACAAAGTTTTTGTAATAGACTGCTTGGTTTTGGTGATTCCACGGTATTGACATTGCAGCAGGTTGATGTCTATAATATGCTTTATCAAGATAAAGCGGTCAACTGTATCGCTGCAGAAATACCGCGATCTTGGAGTTTATTTTGAAATTTGGAATCAAGGAGGCCATCTATCATGGGTAACGAGCGAGTGTACAATTTCTCCGCGGGCCCGTCCATGCTGCCGCTGGAAGTACTGGAGCGCGCCGGATCTGAAATCACCAATTATCAGGGTTCCGGTATGTCAGTCATGGAGATGAGTCACCGTTCCAAGGTGTTTCAGAAGATTTTTGACGACACCCAGGCTAAGTTCCGCAAGCTGATGAACGTGCCTGAGGGATATAAGGTGCTGTTCCTGCAGGGCGGCGCATCTTCCCAGTTTTCCATGGCGCCCCTGAACCTGATCGGTAAAACCGGTAAGGCTGACTACGCTGTCACCGGCAACTTCTCCAACATTGCCTATAAGGAGGCCAAGAAGTACGGCGAGATCAATCTGGCCGCCTCCTCCGCCGACAAGAACCATACTTACATCCCCACCCAGGACCAGCTGAAGCTGGACCCCGAGGCCAGCTATTTCTATTACTGCGCCAACAATACCATCTACGGCACCGAGTGGCAGTATGTCCCCGAGACCAATGGGGTGCCCATCGTGTGCGATATGTCCTCTGACATTCTGTCCCGTCCGGTGGATGTGAGCAAGTACGGCATTATCTTTGCCGGTGCTCAGAAGAACATGGCTCCCGCCGGTCTGACGGTGGTCATCATCAAGGAGGATCTGGCCGGCAACGAGCTGCCCTACACCCCCCTGATGATGAACTATAAGACCATGATCGACAAGGATTCCATGTACAACACCCCGCCCTGCTGGTGCATCTACATCCTGGGCCTGGTGCTGGACTGGCTGGAGTCCAAGGGCGGCATCCCCGGCATGGAGGCCATCAAGCACTCCAAGGCCCAGATGCTGTACGATGTGATCGATAACTCCAAGCTGTTCACCTGCGCTGTGGAGCCTGGCTCCCGGTCCGACATGAACGTGGTGTTCCGCACCGGCAATGACGAGCTGGACGCCAAGTTTGTCAAGGAGAGCGTGGAGGCCGGCTTCACCAACCTGAAGGGTCACCGCTCCGTAGGCGGTATGCGCGCTTCCATTTACAACGCCATGCCCACCGAGGGTGTGGAGAAGCTGTGCGACTTCATCAAGGCCTTTGACAAGAACAACTGACGGGAGGTAATGTCATCATGTTTCGCATCAAAACATTGAATAAAATTTCCCCTGCCGGCCTGTCTGTGCTGGATCAGACCCGCTTCTCCGTCAGCGACGACGTGGAGAATGAGGACGGCATTCTGGTCCGCTCCGCCGATATGCACGAGTATCAGTTCCCCGACTCTCTGCGGGCCATTGCCCGTGCGGGCGCCGGTACCAACAATATTCCCATCGACCGCTGTTCCGAGGCGGGCATCGTGGTGTTCAACACCCCCGGCGCCAACGCCAACGCGGTGAAGGAGCTGGCCCTGTGCGCCCTGTTGCTGGCTTCTCGCAAGATCACCGCCGGTGCTGAGTGGGTCAAGGCCCAGGCTGGTGCCGGAGCCGACGTAGAGAAGGTGGTGGAGAAGGGAAAGAGCCAGTTTGTGGGCCCTGAGATCGCCGGCAAGACCCTGGGCGTCATCGGCCTGGGCGCTATCGGCGTGCAGGTGGCCAACATCGCCACCAAACTGGGCATGACCGTGTTCGGCTATGATCCCTTCCTCAGCGTGGACGCAGCCCTGTCCCTGTCCCGGATGGTCCACCGTGCCATGGATCTGGAGACCATCTATAAAAACTGCGATTACATCACCCTCCATGTGCCTCAGACCTCTGAGACCAAGGGTATGATCAATGAGGACGCCTTCCATATGATGAAGGGCGGCGTGCGTATTCTCAACCTGGCCCGCGGCGGTCTGGTCAACGACGACGATATGCTGGCGGCTCTGGATTCCGGCAAGGTGGCCGCTTACGTCACCGACTTCCCCAACAACAAGATCCTCCAGGGCAAGAACGTCATTGCCATCCCCCACCTGGGCGCCTCTACCCCAGAGAGCGAGGAGAACTGCGCTGTCATGGCCGCTCAGGAGTTGAAGGATTACCTGGAAAACGGCAACATCAAGAACTCCGTCAATCTGCCTACCCTGGTGCAGGAGTGGAGCGGTGTGGCCCGGCTGTGCATCATTCACCGGAATATCCCCGGCGCCATCGCCAACATCACCGGCCTGCTGTCCCGGGACGGGGTCAACGTGGAGAACATGACCAACAAGTCCAAGAAGGACTATGCCTACACCGTGGTGGATCTGGGCAGCCGCATCAGCGAGGCGGTGGCCGACGAGATCCGCGCCCTGGAGGGCGTGTTCCGCGTCCGGGTGCTCAATCATTAAGGATTGACAAAAAAGGCGAAACAAGTTAAAATCTTGCGTGCAAGGGAGCTTCCGCGAGGAGGCTGAGAGGAGGGGACAGTCCCTCGACCTGACCTGATTTGGGTAATGCCAACGTAGGGACGCAGCACTATTTCCGTGCGGAGTCTCCTCCGTCCGGAGGAGTTTATTTCACGTACAGAGAAGCGGCAGGTCCCAACGGGACCTGCCGCTTTTGCGTGCCCATCCATCCAGAGAAAGAAGGAACAGCAATGAAATGCGTATTGACCATCGCCGGCAGCGACTCCAGCGGCGGCGCCGGTATCCAGGCTGATCTCAAGACCATGACCTGCCTGGGGGTGTACGGTATGAGCGCCATCACCGCCCTTACCGCCCAGAATACCACCGGCGTCCGGGATGTGCTGGAGGCAACCCCGGAGTTTGTGGGCGAGCAGCTGGACTGCATCTTTGAGGACATCCGGCCCCAGGCCGTGAAGATCGGCATGGTGTCCTCCGCCCCCATCATCAAAGTTATCGGCGCCAAGCTACGGCAGTATGGGGCGGAAAACATCGTGGTGGACCCGGTGATGGTGTCCACCAGCGGCTCCGCCCTGATGCAGGACAGCGCCCTTACAGCCCTGATGGAGGAGCTTTTCCCCCTGGCAGCCATCATCACTCCCAACATCCCCGAGGCCCAGCGGCTGTGCGGCTTTGCCATTGAGACGGAGGAGGATATGCTGCGGGCCGCTGAGACCATCGGGAAAACTATGGAGGGCGCGGTGCTGGTAAAGGGCGGCCATCTGAGCCACAGCGCCGACGATCTGCTGTGGCAGAAGGGCCAGGTCCACTGGTTCCGTTCCCCCCGGGTGGACAACCCCAACAACCACGGCTCCGGCTGTACTCTGTCCTCCGCCATCGCCTCCTTCCTGGCTCTGGGTGAGGAGCTGCCCGGTGCGGTACAGAAGGCCAAGGCCTACATCACCGCCGCCATGGAGGCCAGACTGGACCTGGGCCAGGGCAGCGGCCCCTTGTGGCACAACTACGCCGTCCCGGCGGGGGGCGGCTTCCAACAGGGGAGGGGAGAGGCGTGAGGCAGCAGACCGCCGTCAAAAAGCTGGCCATCGCCAGCCTGCTCACCGCCGTGGCGGTGGTGGGCAGCCTGGTTTCCTTCCCGGTGCTGGGGTCCCGGTGCTCCCCGGTGCAGCACATGGTCAACATCCTGTGCGCCGTGTTTCTGGGCCCCTGGTATGGTGTGGCGTGTGCCTTTGCTGCCAGTTTCTTGCGTAACCTGCTGGGCTTGGGCACCCTGCTGGCCTTCCCCGGCAGCATGGTGGGGGCTCTGGTGTGCGGCCTGACCTATTGGGGCACCCGTAATCTGGGTGCCACCTGTGTGGGCGAGGTCTTTGGCACCGGCATTCTGGGCGGCCTGGCTGCCTGGCCTATTGCCACCCTGATTTTGGGCCAGAGCGTGGCGGTCTACGGCTATATGGGCCCCTTCCTGATTTCCACTGTGGGCGGCTCCATCATTGCCGGGGCAGTACT
>NZ_CAJFGT010000069.1:0-13324 GCF_904377885.1 Flavonifractor sp. An112
TGGCAGATCCTGCCCATCTGTCCCACCAGCTATGGAGATTCCCCCTATCAGAGCTTTTCCACCTTTGCCGGTAACCCCTACCTCATTGATCTGGACGACCTGGCGGCCGACGGCCTGCTGGACCGGGCGGACTATGAGGGACTGGACTGGGGGAGCGACCCCCAGCGGGTGGATTACGGCAAACTGTATCAGAACCGCTATCCGGTGCTGCGGAAGGCCTGCAAGGCGCTGCTGGCCGCACCTACCGCGGATTACTGGGCCTTCTGCGAGGAAAATTCCTTCTGGCTGGAGGACTACGCCCTCTTTATGGCTATGAAGGAGGCCAACGGCGGAGAACCCTGGACCGACTGGGAACCGGCCATTCAGAACCGGGACCGGGTGGCACTCAACCGGGTGCGCCGGGCCCTGGCCGCCGATCTGGCCTTCTGGCGTGGGGTGCAGTACCTCTTTTTCCGCCAGTGGAAGGCACTCAAGGAATACGCCAATGGGAAAGGCATCCGAATCATTGGGGACCTGCCGATCTATGTCTCCGCCGACAGCGTGGACGTGTGGGCCCACCCGGAGCAGTTCCAGCTGGACGAACACCGGCGGCCCACCGAGGTGGCGGGCTGTCCCCCCGACGGCTTCTCCGCCGACGGCCAGCTGTGGGGCAACCCCCTCTTTGACTGGGACTACATGGAGCGGGACAATTTCTCCTGGTGGGTGCGCCGCATCGCCTATCAGTGTGAGATCTACGATGTGCTGCGGATCGACCACTTCCGGGGCTTTGACGCCTACTATGCCATCCCCTATGGGGAGCCAACCGCTCAGAACGGACGGTGGCGGCAGGGACCGGGGATCAAGCTGTTTCAGGCGGTGGAGCGGGCCCTGGGCAAAAAGGAGATCATCGCGGAGGATCTGGGCTTTCTCACTCCCTCGGTCCATCGGCTCCGGGATGAGACCGGATTTCCCGGCATGAAGGTGCTTCAGTTTGCCTTTGACAGCCGGGATAAGGAGGGACCGGCCTATCTGCCCCACAACTATCCGGTCAACTGCGTGGTCTATGTGGGTACCCACGACAACGAGCCCGCCATGGGCTGGCTGGTCACCGCCCGGCCGGAGGATGTGGCCTATGCCCGGGAATACCTCCACCTGGATGAAAAGGAGGGGGAGAACTGGGGCATGATGCGGACGGTTTGGGGCAGCGTGGGCCGGTTTGTTGTGGTGCAGATCCAGGATGTGCTGGGCCTGGGTTCCGAGGCCCGGATGAATACCCCCTCCACTCTGGGCCGCAACTGGACCTGGCGGGCGCAGGAGGGCTTTGACAGCCCGGAACTGGCGGCCAAACTCCACCGGCAGATGGAACTATACGGACGGCTGCCCAAAACAGAATAAAGGCAAGAAAAAAGTGCGCGTCAGCGCACTTTTTTCTTGCCTGTTTGATGTTACAGCATAGCGTACAGCAGCTTAGCCACCTCGCCCCGGGTGATGGAGTCGGAGGGGCGGATCAGATTGTTGTTGCCGCTGACTACGCCCTGGGTGACCAGAATCTGTGTGTAGGAGAGGGCCCAGGAGGGGACCTGACCGGCGTCGTCAAAGGTTAGATCGTTGGCGGTGTATCCCTTGGCCTGGGTGCGGCCCAGAATGGTGATGGCCTCTGCCCGGGTGATGGTGGACATGGGATTGGCCAGCAGCTGGCCGCCGCTGGAGGCGCCCTGAAGGATACCCAGGCTGTACATGGCCTTGATCTCGTTGAGAGCCCAGGAGGGAATGGAGTCGGCATCGGCAAAGGGCAGCTCCACATTGGCATACTGCTCCAGATCCAGATCCATCCACCGGGCAACCAGAGCGAAGAACTCTGCCCGGGAGATGTTCTTGTTGGGCTCGTACTGGGGAGTGGCTCCACCGGTACCCTGGGAGATGCCCTGGTCGTACAGGAAGGTGGCATAGGGTTCGGCCCAGTGGCCGGTCATGTCGCCGAAGGGGCTGGTCCGGCTGGAGGAGGGCTTCACATCGGCGGAAGCCCGGGCCAGATTGCCGCTGGCATCAGAGGCAGTAACGGTGACCCGATGATAGCCGCTGTCGGCGGCAGGCAGAGTGGCAGTGAGGGTACCGGTGCTCTCATTCCAGGTGCCGGTCAGGACCTTGCCGTCGTAGGTGAGAGTGACATTGCTCTGGGGAATGGTCTGGTCCAGATCGTCCTTGACTGCGGCAGTGAGCTGGGTGCCCTTTACCGACACGGAGACGGTGGGGGCGGTGTTATCAGTAACCTGCTGATTGGCAGTGACCAACTGATCCAGCCAGATGGAGCCGATTTGCCGCTCCGCACCGCCGCCATAGACCACATCCAGACTGGACAGGGAGGAGGCGCCGGTGGGCAGCTGGACCATGACATACTTCCAGCCGGTGAAGTCCAGAGCGGTCAGGAGGAATTGCTGGGTCTGCCCATCCTGGTCAGCGGTGGTAGCCATCAGGGTATTGCCCGAACCGTTGCCATAGACCCACATACCCAGCCAGCTCTCCCCTTCGGGAATGGAAAGGGAGGTAGACAGACTGGCGGAGCCGCTGGTGGCGTCATAGGACAGCTTCAGGCTCTGGCTGCCGTTGTGTACAAAGTCCAGGCCGGTTTCTGCCTCGGCGGTGGCGGTATCGGTATTCTGGAAGGAGGACAGGTTGCCCTCACAGGTATCCAGCGTCTTGACATGGCTGGCGATGGTCACGGGAATTGTGACGCTCTTGCCGCCGGCGGAGACGGTGAGCTTGCCGCTGCCGCTGTTTTGGGAGGCGGTCAGCACACCGTTTGCATCTACCGTGCCCAGTGAAGCGTCCAGAGACCAGGTGAAGCAGGTGTCCTGGGCGGTGAGAGCCAGGGTGCGGTAGGTGGCGGAGGCCTTCAGATCGATTTGCTGGCCGGGATTCAGGTTCAGGGAGGTGACTTTGGAGCCGGTAGACTCATTGGAAATGGTGATGGTGTCCGGCGTGGCCACAGTGGTCAGATAGGCGGTGCCCGAGTGCTCACCGTCCGTTGCAGTGACCTGGTAGAAGCCGCTCTTGCTGCCGGCGGTAAAGAGCCCGCTTTCATTGACGGTTCCGCCGCCGTCAGAAACGGACCAGGATACTGTGTTTCCGGTGGTGGGATAGTAGTTGGTATCCAGGCCGGTGGCGGAGAGCTGAACTGTGGCGCCGGAGAGCAGCATGGAGTCGGTGGGGGTCACATAGTAGCTGTCCAGCTCACCGGTGGGCTGAAGGGTGGTGGTCAGGAAGATGGCGGTGCTGTTGGAGCGTTGAGAGCCATCGGAGGGGCGGTTGACCACCTGCATTCCATTGGTGTCCGGATAGGTAGCGCCGATGGTGGTAGAGCCGCCGCCGTCCATGGCGATGGCCTCCACACAACCCAGTTCCACCAGGCGCTGAGCCGCCTGGGACAGGGTGCAGCCCACACTGTAGCCGGACTGCTTGCCGTCCAGAGTGTAGAAAATCACGGTGCCGTCGGCCTTGACGCCCACTGCAGTCCAGGCGGTGCGCTCCGAGGGCAGGCCGGATGAGACCACCTTGCCGTCAGTGACGATCTTATAAGTACCGCCCAGAGCCTGGGTAACCGAGTTCCAGCGCTCATCAGTGCTGGTGATGGACAGGGTCACCGTATCGCCGGGCTGGAGGGCGCGGAGCTTGGCCAGAATGTCGGCGTTGTCTTTGGCATTCATGGTGAGGACGGCCTTGCCCTCGGGAATGGCGATGCTGCCGGTGGACTCCAGTACCTGGTCCACAGTGTACTGGACTTCCTTGCCGATGGTGGGCTGAGTGGCATAGACTCCTGTGCCGTCGTCCACCGGGGTGAGGATTACGTCCACGCCGGGGTCGGTGTTCTGGGTGGTGGAAGCAAAGTCGGAGGTGAGCAGGGTCAGTCCGCCGCTGGTGTCGCTGGCAGCGATCTTGCGGACCTTGTTGATGGCACCGCTTAATTTATAGGTGGCGCCGTCAAAGGTAACGGTGGTGGAGAGGGCGGGCTGACCGATGAAGGCGGTACCGTCCTCGTTGAAGCCAATGGCCCAGGAGTTGTTGTAGTAGGGGGTGGCCCGCACCACGCCATCGGTGACCAGCAGGCCTACCGTAGAGCCGGTGGAGAGTACATACCAGTCTCCGTTGATGCCGGAGACTACCCGCTTCCCCTGGTTTTCCAGATTCTTGGCCATGCTGGACAGGGTGAGCCGGTCCAGTACCTTGTTTCCGTAGGCCACAGTGGGCACTACATTTTCATTGGGGCTGTAAGAGATGTAGTACTCGTGGCGCAGATCGGAGTAGGTGTCGCTCCAGAAAATGCTTTTTCCCAGAGTGGCGCCTTGAGACAGAGGGACCTGTCCTGTGTGCAGGTCCCAGCCCAGGGCGTATGAGGCCGACGCCGCAGTGACCGTCAGGGCCAGAGCCAGGCCTGCTGCGGCGCATCGCCGGATGAAGTGCTTCATGATTGTCCTCCTGTGGTAGGGTGAAAAGATACATACGTTATGTTAACACAAATACCCCCGCTTGTAAACAAGCGGGGGTATTTGTACCCAAATCTTTATTCTGCGTCCTCGGGGCGGCCCTGTTTCAATCGAGGAAGAGTTTTCTCCAGGGTCGCCTCTTCCTGGATCACCAGCAGATCTCCAATGAGCTGATTGGACACCAGGAAACCCTTGGGGGTCAGATGCCAGCGGCGGTCGTGGCGCTCCGCCCAACCGTGGCGCTCATAGTCCTCCAGCTTCTGCTCGATGGGGTCGAAGTCCAGGAAGAACTCCCGGCGGTATTCCCACTCCTCAATGCCCCGGGTGGTACGCAGCCGGAGCATGAGGTACTCACTGCCCCGCTCCCGGGCGGGGATCAAGTCGGAGGAGTCGATCACCACGCCTCCCTCCAAAACGCCGGAGATATAGCCCTCCAGGTCCCGGATAAAGGAGTAGCGCCGCCCGCCGAAGTCGGAGTGAGCGCCGGGGCCAAAGCCAATATAGGGATGGCCCATCCAATACTTCAGATTATGGCGGGACTGATAGCCGGAACGGGCGAAGTTGGAGATTTCATACTGGCGGTAGCCCTCTTTTTCCAGCCGTTCCACGGTCCAGAGGTACATATCCGCCTGGGCGTCATCGTCGGGCAGCTTTTCGCCCCGGGAGACCCGGTAGTCCAGAGGGGTACCCGACTCCACCTTCAGGCCGTAGCAGCTCAGATGCTCCGGTTTGAGGGTGAGAACCTGCTCCACCGTGTCCTGCCAGCTTGCCAGATCCTGACCGGGCAGACCGTAGATCAGGTCCAGACTCAGGTTCTGAAACTTGGCCTGCCGTGCCAGGGTGACCGCCTGAACCGCCTGTTCAAAGGTATGGGGGCGGTGAAGGCTCTGGAGGGCCTGGTCACAGGCGGACTGAACGCCCAGGGAGAGCCGGTTGACCCCAGCCCGACGGAGGGCCTGGAGCATTTTCAGATCCACACTGTCCGGATTGCACTCCACGGTAATTTCTGCGTCCTTAGCCAGATCAAAGCGTTTGGCGATCAGCCGCAGCAGCTCCCGCAGCCGCTTTTCTCCATAAAAGCTGGGTGTGCCGCCTCCAAAGTAGACAGTATCGATTTGCCAGCCCCTGGCCTGAGGGGCGGTTTCCTTGAGATGGGCCAGTAAGGCCTTCTGGTAGTCGTCCATCCGTCCCTCTTGCCCGGCCAGAGAGTAAAAATCGCAGTAGTCGCATTTGCTGCGGCAAAAGGGAATGTGGATGTAGATACCCAGTTTTTCTGCCATAGACGGCGCCTCGCTTCCTGGAAAGGTGCAGTGGTGCTACCCAAGTATCACTTGCTTATCTAACTATTATACATGAAAAAGCTCAATTTGAAAAGCATAGCCTGCCATGCTATACTCAAAAAAGAGAGGAGGGGGACACAATGCCCCAACAGGATGGACGGCGGCTGATACTGACGGTGGCCTCGGCATGGGATGGAGAGAAGATCGACACCCTGTTGCGCCGGGAGCTGGGACTGTCAGGTACTGTGATCAAACGGATCAAATGGTTGGAGGACGGCATCCTGCTGGATGGCGTCCGGGCTATCACCGGCCAGCGGGCAGCGGCGGGACAGGTTCTCTCGGTGCGGGTGGACGATCCGGAGCGGCCTGAGGCTGTGGCCCCCACGCCTGGGCCGGTGGATGTGGTCTATGAGGACGACGACCTGCTGGTGGTCAACAAGGCCCCCGGTGTACCGGTTCATCCTGGACCAGGCAACGGCAGAGAGACCCTGTGCAACTATGTAGCTTATTATTACCAGCAGAAGGGAGAACCGGCGGGGGTCCATCCGGTCCATCGGCTGGACAGGGGTACCTCCGGCCTGATGGTGATTGCCAAACACCCGTTGGCCCAGGAGCGGCTGAAGGAGCAGCTCCATACGGCTGCCTTTCGGCGGATCTATCTGGCGGTGTGCGACGGGGTATCGGTGCCGGAACAGGGGAGGGTGGAGGTCCCCATCGGGCGGGTCCCTGGTTCTCTGATCCAGCGTCAGGTGGATCCGGCGGGCCAGCCTGCGGCCACCTGCTACCGGGTAGTAGAACAGACAGGGAACCGGACCCTGGTAGAGCTCATTCTGGAGACGGGCCGCACCCATCAGATCCGGGTTCACATGGCATGGCTGGGCTGTCCTCTCACCGGCGACTTCCTCTACGGCAGGGAGGACAAGGGTCTCATTGCCCGGCCAGCCCTCCACTCATCAGAGCTCTTTCTGACCCATCCCATCACCGGGGCGGCTCTCCACTGGACTGCACCTCTGCCGGATGATATGGCAGTGCTGCTGCGTTAAAAAGGGGCTGCTGCAAAATGCAGCAGCCCCTTTTAGTTCTGTTTCAGCCCAGTTTGCTGAAGAGATTGACCATCTCAATGGCGGACAGGGCGCAGTCGTAGCCCTTGTTGCCTGCCTTGGTGCCGGCACGCTCGATGGCCTGCTCAATGGTGTCGGTGGTGAGTACCCCGAAGAGCACCGGCTTGCCGGTCTGGAGAGAGGCCTGAGCCACGCCCTTGGACACCTCGGCGCACACATAGTCGTAGTGGGAGGTGGAACCACGGATGACAGCGCCCAGGCAGATTACCGCGTCATACTTGCCGCTCTGGGCCAGGTGGAGGGCGGCTACCGGAATCTCAAAGGCGCCGGGTACCCAGGCAACGTCAATGTTCTCGGTGGGAATGCCGTGACGTACCAGGCCGTCCTCCGCGCCGGAGAGCAGCTTGCTCACGATAAACTCGTTGAATCGGGACGCCACAATGGCGATATGCAGGCTTTCGCTGCCGATCAGTTTTCCTTCCAGAATGTTCATGTCAAATACCTCCCTGAATCTTATCGTCGTCGGTCACCTGCTCCAGCAGGTGGCCCATTTTTTCACGTTTGGTCCACAGATAGAAATGGTCGTGTTCCTGGGGCGCGATCTCGATTGGAACGCGTTCGGTGATCTCCAGGCCAAAGCCGGACAGACCGTAGATCTTGTCCGGGTTGTTGGTGAGCAGCCGCAGTTCCTTGACTCCCAGATCTCGAAGAATCTGAGCCCCGATCCAGTACTCCCGCAGGTCGGGGGCGAAGCCCAGTTTGATGTTGGCCTCCACCGTGTCATAGCCCTGCTCCTGGAGGGTGTAGGTTTTCAGCTTGTTGATGAGACCGATGCCCCGGCCCTCCTGCCGCATATAGAGCACCACGCCCCGGCCCTCTTTTTCGATGCGCTCCATGGCAGCGGCCAGCTGCTGGCCGCAGTCGCACCGCTGGGAGCCGAACACGTCGCCGGTAAGGCACTCGGAGTGGACCCGGCACAGCACACCCATGCCGTCCCCAATATCGCCTTTGACCAGAGCCACATGGCTCTCGCCGGTGAGATCGTTGGTGTAGCCGTAGATGGTGAAGTCACCATACTTGGTGGGCATTTTGGCCACCGCCTCCCGGATCACGTGCTTGTCGTGGAGGCGGCAGTAGTCCTGGAGATCCTTGATGGTGATGACCTTGATGCCCCAGGCGGCGGCATTTTCCAGCAGCTCGGTGGTACGCATCATGGTGCCGTCCTCCCGCATGATCTCGCAGCACAGGCCGCACTCGGCAAGGCCTGCGTGGCGGCACAGGTCTACCGTGGCCTCGGTGTGTCCGTTGCGGGCCAGCACCCCGCCCCGGCGGGCCACCAGGGGGAACACATGGCCGGGTCGCCGGAACTCCTCCGGCCTGGCGTCGGGAGCGGCGCACCGGCGGCAAGTGAAGCCACGTTCCTCGGCGGAGATGCCGGTGGTGGTGTCCACATGGTCAATGGATACGGTGAAGGCGGTCTGATGGTTATCGGTGTTTACCTTTACCATCTGCTCCAGCCCCAGCCGGGCGGCCACAGCCTCCGACATGGGGGTGCAGATCAGGCCCTTGGCATGGACTGCCATAAAGTTTACGTTCTCGGTGGTGGCAAACTGGGCGGCGCAGATCAGATCGCCCTCATTTTCCCGGTCCGGGTCGTCGATGCACATGATGAGGTGTCCGGCCCGCAGCTCCTCCAGGGCCTCCTCAATGGTGGCAAATCCCATGGTATGTATCCTCCTTTAAAATCCGTGTTGAGCCAGAAATTCCATGGTGATGCCGGAGGACTTGGGAGCCTCCCGGCCCAGCAGTCTGGCCACATATTTTCCCAAAATATCGGTCTCCAGGTTGACAGTGTCTCCCGCCTTCCGGTCCAGCAGGGTGGTCTGGGCCCCGGTGTGGGGGATGATGGAGACGGAGAAATCCCGGTCAGTGACGGCGGCTACCGTCAGACTGATGCCGTCAATGGCGATGGAGCCCTTCTCCACAATGCCGGAGAGCAGTTCCGGGGCGGCAGAAATGGTGACCCACACCGCATTGCCCTCCCGACGCAGAGAGGTTACGGTGCCGGTACCGTCAATGTGGCCGGTGACGATGTGGCCACCAAAACGTCCATCTGCCGCTATGGCCCGCTCCAGATTGACCTGGGAGCCGGGATGCAGTCCGCCCAACCCAGTGCGCCGGAAGGTTTCCGGCATCACGTCGGCGGTAAAACCGGCGGGGGAGAGGGCGGTTACCGTCAGGCACACCCCATTTACCGCGATAGAGTCCCCCAGCTTGGTGCCCTCCAGTACTGTACGGGCGGCCAGTTCCAGGCTGCCTGCTCCCACTTTGCGGACGGTGCCCAGTTCTTCAATGATTCCTGTGAACATTCTGTATCACCTCGTATTCCAGCAGCAGGTCCTCGCCCATGGGGGTGCAGGTGGGGGAAGAGAGCTGCCAGCAGTCCTCCGGGCGGTCCACTCCCCGGCCCTCCACCGGGCTTTTGGCTTCCGCTCCGCCAAAGAGCTTGGGGGCCAGGTAGCAGTAGACCTTATGTACCAGCCCCTGCCGCAGCATGGACTCATTGAGTCCGCCGCCCCCCTCCAGCAGGATGCCGTCAATCTCCCGTTTTCCCAGCTCTGTCATCAGGGCGGGCAGGTCCACTCTGCCGTCGGCGCCGGGCAGGTCCAGTACTGTGATCCCAAGGCCCTCCAGGGCAGCCCGCTTGTCAGGCATGGGGGAGGCACAGGCCACGATGGTGGGCACCTCCTTGGCGGTGCGGACCAGGTTGGAGGTGAGGGGGATGCGTAGCTGGGAGTCGCAGATGATGCGCACCGGATTGCGGCCGCCCTCCATCCGGCAGGTGAGCATGGGGTCGTCCTGGAGCACCGTTCCGATCCCTACCAGGATACCCCGGTACTGGTGCCGCAGAGTCTGAACGTGAGCCCGGGCGGTCTCTCCGGTGACCCACTGGGACAGGCCGGTATGGCAGGCGATCTTGCCGTCGGCGGTCATGGCGTATTTCATGGCCACATAGGGAGTCTTGTGGGTGATGTAGTGGAAGAATACCGGGTTCAGGGTATCGCACTGGTCCCTCATGAAATCTTCTTCCACGTCTACCCCGGCTTGCCGCAGCAGGGCCGCTCCCTTGCCGTGGACCAGGGGGTTGGGGTCCCGGGAGCCGATGACCACCTTGGCGATGCTCGCATCCAGAATGGCCTGAGTGCAGGGGGGCTGGCGGCCCTGGTGGCAGCAGGGTTCCAGGGTGACATACAGGGTGGCTCCTGTCGGGTCCTCTGTGCAGGCAGCCAGAGCCTCCCGCTCGGCGTGGAGGCCGCCGCAGCGGCGGTGCCAGCCCTGGCCAATGATGCGGCCCTCCTTCACCAGCACCGCCCCGACCAGAGGATTGGGGCTGGTCCATCCGGTACCCTGTTGGGCCAGCTTTATAGCCAGCCCCATATAGTTGGTGTCGTTCATATTCGCTTGTCCCTCCTTTTTCGGGACGAAAAAAGCGCCCCGAAGCAACTTCGGGGCGCTGAGAAAGCATCTACGGGGCGGAATGAAACGGATATAAAGCAGGGGTAAGATTCATTCCCACCGGCGTCTTCTTCCATCCAGACTTTAACTGTCGGTTTTGGAATTGCACCAAATCCTGTGCTTACGCGCTCGCGGACTTTACCGCCGATCGGGAATTTCACCCTGCCCTGAAGACTGCATATGAACTTGTTGGCCTTATCATAGCACTGTGGAAAAGTGTTGTCAACTATTTATCTACGCTGGGGATCTCCGTGGTGTCCACTTCGTCCAGGTGGCTCAGGTAATATTTCGTCTCTTTTGCGATGACTCCGGACAGCAAAAGAACCGCGATCAGGTTGGGGATGGCCATGAGGGCGTTGAGGATATCAGCAATGGTCCACACCAGGTCCAGAGCCAGCACGGGGCCCACCACCACAACGGCTACAAAGAGAATCTTGTAGGGGAGAATGGCCTTCTTGCCCCACAAATACTGGGCGCACCGTTCGCCGTAGTAGGACCAGCCCAGGATGGTGGACCAGGCAAAAGTGATGATACCCACCACCAGAATTACCGGTCCCAGTACGGGGATCTGGGAGAAGGCCAGGGTGGTCAGCTTGCCGCCGTCGGTGATGTCGGCCATGTTGATGGCGGGATTTTTCATAATGGTGGATACCAGCACCAGGCCGGTCATGAGGCACACCACCACTGTGTCCCAAAAGGTGCCGGTGGCGGACACCAGGGCCTGACGCACCGGATTGCGGGTCTGGGCGGCGGAGGCCACTAAGGGGGCGGAGCCCATGCCGGACTCGTTGGAGAACAGGCCGCGGGCCACGCCGAAGCGCATGGCGATCATCAGACCCTGACCCACCAGACCGCCGGCCACCGCGCCAGGGGTGAAGGCCAGACGAACAATGGCGCCGATGGCGGGGAGGATGAAGTCGTAATTGAAGCCAAGGATGATGATACAGCCCAGTACATAGAAGGCGGCCATGAAGGGTACCAGTTTTTCACAGACGCTGGCAATGGAGTTGATGCCGCCAATGATAACGATGGCGGTGAGCAGGCCGCCTACAATGCCTACCACGATGGGCGGAATGGGCAGGGGAATGTTGTTTTCAATGACCTCGGCAATGGCGTTGATCTGGGTGCCGCAGCCGATGCCGAAGGAGGCTAGAGCGGCCAGGGCGGCAAAGAGGACGCCCAGCCATTTCAGGCCCAGGCCCCGCTCCAGGGCGTACATGGCGCCACCCTGCATTTTGCCGTCGGGGGTGCGGACCCGGTACTTTACGGCGATGAGGGACTCGGCGTACTTGGTGGCAATACCGAAGATGCCGGCGATCCAGCACCAGAACACCGCGCCTGGGCCGCCCAGGAAAATGGCGGTGCCCACGCCGATGATGTTGCCGGTGCCGATGGTGGAGGCCAGAGCAGTTGTGAGGGCCTGAAACTGACTCACGTCGCCGGGGGAGTCGGGGTCACGGGTCACTGACAGGCGAATGCCCGTAAAGGTTTTGCGCTGGATGAAGCCGGTGCGTGCCGTCATAAACAGGTGGGTGCCGAAGAGCAGCACGATCATGGGGATACCCCAGATAAAGTCGTCCAGCCAGTTGATGAAGGATACGATTACATCCATAGAAATCCCTCTTTTCTCTCTCTAATTCTCTCTTATTTGTTCTGTTCCAGCCACTTTTTCAGCTGCTCGGCCATGGCGGAGCTGCCGCTGTCCTTCTGCTGTTCCTGCTGCTGGAGATAGCGGCGCACATCTCCCTTACCGGCGGATTTGGTCTCCCGCCGTTTCTTGAAGTCGCTGAGCCGCTCCCGGTAGCCGCACACGCAGGCGAAGAGCTGTTTGTCTCCCTCGCCCCGCAGCTCCATCTTCTTGTGACAGTTGGGGCAGCGGGCGTTGGTGGTCTGGGTCACCGAGCGGCGGTAGCCGCACTCCCGGTCGGGACACACCAGCATCTTGCCCCGTTTACCCTTGACGCTGAGCAGAAATTTGCCGCAGTCAGGGCACTTCTCACGGGTCACATTGTCGTGGGTATAGGTGGCGTCGCTGGCCTTCACTTGGGCCACCAGATGGGAGGCGTAGCCCTTCATTTCGCCCACGAAGGCATCCTCCTTCTCCTTGCCCTGGGCAATGTCTCCCAGCCGCTTTTCCCACTGGGCGGTGAGAGAGGCCGAGCGCAGGTCAGAAGGGGCCAGCCCCACTACCTGGACCCCCTTGGAGGTGGGTACCAACTCCTTGCCCCGGCGCTCGATATAGAAAGCGGAGAACAGCTTTTCAATGATATCTGCCCGGGTGGCGGGGGTGCCCAGGCCGCCGGTTTCCTCCAGGATCTTGCTCTGATCCCGGTCCTGGACCTGGGCGGCGGGGTGCTCCATGGCGGTGAGCAGGGTGGCCTCGGTGTACCGCTTGGGAGGTGCGGTCTTGCCCACATTGGCCCGGACGGACAGCACAGGCAGCTTGTCCCCCTGGCGCAGGTCGGGCAGAGACTGTTCCCGCTCCTCTTCATCCTCGGGCTCCTCCAGGTCGAAGGAACGATCATAGGCCGCCTTCCAGCCCGGCTCCTTCACGATTTTGCCTCGGGCGTGGAAGGTCTCGCCGTCGATGGTCAGCTTGAGGGAGACCTCCTCATACTCGAAGGGGGGCAGCAGCACCGCCAGGAACCGGCGTGCCACCAGGTCGAAGATGTTGCGCTCGGGCCCGGACAGCCGCCACAGGTCCACCTGCTCCTCGGTGGGGATGATAGCGTGGTGGTCGCTCACCTTGGCGTTGTTTACCAGGTAGCGGGTCTGGAGGGGGCGATGGCTCATGATCTGCCGGGCCAGGGGAGCGTATTCGTCGATCATCACGCTGCGCAGCCGCTCAGGCAGGGTGGGTACCACATCGTCGGAGATATAGCGGGAGTCGGTGCGGGGGTAGGTGAGGATCTTGTGGACCTCATAGAGGTTCTGCATGACGGACAGGGTTTCCTTGGCGGAGTAGGCGTACTTTTTGTTCGCATCCCGCTGCAGCTCGGTCAGGTCG
>NZ_CAJFGT010000070.1:0-13130 GCF_904377885.1 Flavonifractor sp. An112
TATCCCGAGATGGACAAGTACCTGGAGGAGATCACCTACAAGTTCCAGAAGAAGATCGTCAAGGCCTGGCTGCTGGAGGGCCACCGTGTGGATGGCCGCGCCAAGAACGAGATCCGTCCCCTGGCCGCCGAGGTAGGCGTGCTGCCCCGTGTTCACGGCTCCGGCCTGTTCACCCGCGGTCAGACCCAGGTTCTGTCCATCTGCACCCTGAACACCCTCTCCGCCGCCCAGAAGCTGGATACCATCTGGGAGGAAGAGGAGAAGCGGTATATGCACCACTACAACTTCCCCGCCTACTCCACCGGCGAGGCCCGTGCCGCCCGCTCCACCAACCGGCGTGAGAAGGGCCACGGCGCTCTGGCCGAGCGGGCTCTGGAGCCCGTCATTCCCTCCGTGGAGGACTTCCCCTACGCCATCCGCGTGGTGTCCGAGGTGCTGAGCTCCAACGGCTCCACCTCTCAGGGCTCCATCTGCGGCTCCACCCTGGCTCTGATGGACGCCGGCGTGCCCATTTCCGCCCCCGTGGCCGGCATCTCCTGCGGCCTGATCCAGGACGACGACGGCGGCTTCACCACCTTCATCGACATCCAGGGCGTGGAGGACTTCCACGGCGAGATGGACTTCAAGGTGGCCGGTACCAAGGCCGGTATCACCGCCATCCAGATGGACATCAAGAACGACGGCCTGTCCCATGAGATCATCAAGGAAGCGCTGGACATCACCAAGGACGCCCGTTACGCCATCCTGGACGAGATCATGCTGCCCTGCATCTCCAAGCCCCGTGAGGACGTGGCCGACACCGCTCCCAAGATGGTGAAGATGAAGATCGACGTGGACAAGATCCGCGAGGTCATCGGCTCCGGCGGCAAGGTGATTCAGAAGATCTGTGCCGACACCGGCGCCAAGATCGACATCGAGGACGACGGCACCATCTACATTGCCGGTACCGACAAGGCCTCCTGCGACGCCGCCAAGAAGACCATCGAGACCATCGTGTTTGTGCCCGAGGTGGGCCAGCTGTACTACGGCAAGGTGGTCCGCATCCTGCAGTTCGGCGCTTTCGTGGAGCTGGCCCCCGGCAAGGACGGCATGGTCCACATCTCCAAGCTGGCCGATCACCGTGTGGAGAAGGTGGAGGACGTGGTCAACATCGGCGATATGATCTGGGTCAAGGTCACCGATATCGACGAGAAGGGCCGTGTCAACCTGTCCTACCGTGACGCCCTCAAGGAGATCAAGGCCAAGAAGGCCGCCGGCGAGCCCATTAAGTAAATCCGGATATGATAAAATCCCCGCTGCCACATTGGCAGCGGGGATTTTATGTTTGAATTTTGTGGGTTTGGTGGCAGAGGCTTATCCCTGCTTCAGCAGGTCCATGAACTCATCGCCGGTGATAGTCTCCTTCTCCAGCAGGTAGCCCGCCAGCTTCCGCAGCTGGTCCTCGTGGTCCTTCAGCAGGGCCAGGGCCTTTTGGTGAGCCGCCTTCACGGTGGCCACCACCTGCCGGTCGATCTCAGCCGCCGTCTCGGCGGAGCAGGCCAGGGAGGTGTCGCCTCCCAGGTACTGGTTCTGTACCGTCTCCAGGGCCACCATGTCGAACTGGTCCGTCATACCGTACCGGGTGATCATGGCCCGGGCCAGCTTGGTGGCCTGCTCAATGTCGTTGGATGCGCCGGTGGTGATGTTGTCGGGGCCGAAGATCAGCTCCTCGGCGGCCCGGCCGCCGGTGAGGGTGGCGATCTTGTTGGTCAGCTCCGCCCGGCTCATCAGGTTGCGCTCCCCTTCGTCCACCTGCATGGTGTAGCCCAGGGCCCCCGAGGTGCGGGGGATGATGGTGATCTTGGTCACCGGGGCGGAGTGGGTCTGGAGGGCGGCCACCAGGGCGTGGCCCACCTCGTGGAAGGACACCAGCTGCTTCTCCTGGGGAGAGATGACGGCATTCTTCCGCTGGGCGCCGGCAATGACGGTTTCCACGCTCTCCTCCAGGTCGGCCTGAGTCACCGTCCTGCGGCCCTGCCGCACCGCCCGGAGGGCGGCCTCGTTGACGATGTTGGCCAGCTCCGCGCCGGAGGCCCCGGCGGTGGCCCGGGCGATGGCGCTCCAGTCCACGTCGGCGTCGATGTGGACGTGCCTGCCGTGGACCTTCAGGATGGCTTCACGGCCCTGGAGGTCGGGCAGCTCCACCGGCACCCGCCGGTCAAACCGGCCGGGCCGCATGAGGGCGGGGTCCAGGCTCTCGGGGCGGTTGGTGGCGGCCAGCAACACCACGCCCTTGCTGGAGTCGAAGCCGTCCATCTCGGCCAGCAGCTGGTTCAGGGTCTGCTCCCGCTCATCGTTGCCGCCGTAGCCGCCGGTGTCACGCTTCTTGCCGATGGCGTCGATCTCGTCGATGAATACGATGCAGGGGGCCTTCTCCCCCGCCTGCTTGAACAGGTCCCGCACCTTGGCGGCGCCCATGCCCACGAACATCTCCACAAACTCCGAGCCGGAGATGGAGAAGAAGGGCACCTTGGCCTCCCCTGCCACGGCCTTGGCCAGCAGGGTCTTGCCGGTACCGGGAGGGCCCACCAGCAGCACGCCCTTGGGCAGCTTGGCGCCGATCTCGGCGTACTTGTCCGGCTCGTGGAGGAAGTCCACCACCTCCATCAGGGCCTCCTTGGCCTCGTCCTGGCCCGCCACATCGGCGAAGGACACGCCGGTGGAGGCCTCCTCCACATAGACCTTGGCGTTGGCCTTGCCGAAGGTCATGGCGTTGCCCATGCCGCCGGGCAGATTGTTGCCCATCCGCTTCATCATGAAGCGGGAGAGCAGCTGCCCGATGAGAATAAAGAAGAAAATGGGCAGAATCCAGCTGACCAGGAAGGCCAGAAGGGGATTGGCCTGGGTGGGGATCTCGGCGCTGAACACGATATCCGGGTCCTCCCGCAGCTGGCTGAGCAGCCGCTGGCCGTCGTCCGGCCAGATGCCGGTTTTGTAGTAGCCGGTCCGTCCTGTCTCGTCGGCGGCGATAAAGACGATCTGACGGCTGTCCTCATCCAGGGCAACTTCTTTTACCTGATCGTCATCCACCATGGTGAGGAACTGGCTGTAGGGCACCTCGATGACCTGCCGCTCCAGCACCGAGGGGAAGACAAAGGCATTGAGAAGCATCAGGACCACCAGGGCCAGAGCATAGTAGAAAATCAGTGGTTTTTTGGGTGGGCTGGGATTTTTCCCGTCCTCTTTGACCTCTTGCATATTAGAATCCTCCGATATCCGAATAATATTTTCTGTGCTAAATAAATAATAGAGTTTTGAGCCTCAAAGTCAAGAGGATTCCCCAAGGTTTTACACATTATTCACATACGGTGTGGAAAAGTTCAGGGCGCTGCCATTTGGCAGCGCCCTGAATGCGACAAAATTCGTCCTTTGTCCCGGCCTATACTGGGGAAAAAGGGGGGACTGGGTATGACCATGCGGGAACAGACCTGCTGCTTCACCGGCCACCGGGACATTCCATCCACACAGCGGCGGGCGCTGGTGGAAAACCTGGAGGAAACGGTGCGGCAGCTTATCGCCCGGGGCGTGCGGTACTTCGGCGTGGGAGGTGCTTTGGGGTTTGATACCCTGGCAGCTCAGACTGTGCTGGGTCTGACGGGGGAGTTCCCTCATATCAGGCTCATTCTGGTGCTGCCCTGCCCCGACCAGACCAGAGGCTGGCGGGAGGCGGACGTGGCGGAGTATGAGCGCATCAAGTCCGCCGCACACAAGGTGGTGTACACCGCCGGCCGGTATACGCCGGGATGTATGCACAAACGCAACCGGCATCTGGTGGATCACAGCGGGGTGTGCGTGGCCTGGTGCACCCGGGATACCGGCGGCACCGCTTATACGGTCAACTACGCCCGGCAGCAGGGGCTGGAGGTGCTGCTGCTCAATAGCCGTTGACCAGGGCGTCCAGCACCTGAGCGGCCACGGAACCGGCCACGTCGGCGCCCGAGCCGCCGTTCTCCACCAGCACCACAAAGGCGTAGGGGGCGTCCTCATTGCGGAGGAAGCCGGCGAACCAGGCGTGGGGGGAGTTGCCGCCCCCCACCTCGGCGGTACCGCTCTTGGCGCAGATGTCCATATTGGGGAACCGGCCGGAGCCGTAGGCGTCGATGACGTTGCGGGACATGATGTCCGCCAGGGTGGCGGCGGTGGAGGACTCAATGAGGGTGCCCGTCTTGCTGGTCCACTGGGGCAGAGAGGGCAGACCCAGGGGATTTTCCACCTTGAGGATGAGCCGGGGCACGGCGGCCTTGCCGCCGTTGGCGATGGCACCCATGTAGGTCATAATGGCGCAGGGGTTGGCCAGGTCGTTGTACTGGCCCACGCCGGCCCAGGCCAGCTGGCCGGTGGTGCCGGTGAAGTCAAACCGCCCGGCGGCGGAGGTGAGGCCGCTGACCTTATAGGAGGAGGTGAGCCCCGCCTTTTGGGTATACTTGGCCATGACCTCCGGTCCCAGCTCGGCGGCCAGCTGGCCGAACACCCCGTTGCAGGAGTTGGCCAGGGCGTCATAGATGTCCATCTCCCCATGGGCGTGGGGGCAGGTGATGGCCTCACCCCCCACCTCAGTGGAGCCGGTACAGGTCCATCTCCGGTCAAAGAGATCGGGGATGTTTTCAATGGCGGCGGCCAGAGTCACCGTCTTGAATACCGAGCCCGGCGGGAAGGTGCCGGAGAGGAAGCGGTTTAAATACACGCCGTCATAGGCGGGATTGTCCTCCACATCCTCCGGCGGGTCCAGAGGGTCGTAGGTGGGGGAGGACACCATGCACAGAATTTCTCCCGTCTCATAGTTGTACACACCCACCGCGCCCTTGCGGCCTCCCAGGGCCTGATAGGCGATGTAGTTGAGCCGGGCGTCCAGAGTGAGGTACAGATCGTTGCCGTTGCCCAGAGGGGAGTAGGCCCCGGTGATCAGATTATAGCCCGACAGCTGGCTTGCAAAGGCAGTGAGGGCGCCGGTGCCGATCTTGCCCTGGGCGTCACCCACGGCGTGGAGGGTGGCCTTGCGGACGGTGGCGTTTTCGTAGTAGTGGCGGTTGCCTTCCTCGTCGGCCCAGGACAGCACGTCCCCGTCCCGGTCCAGCACCCGGCCCACCGACAGCTGGCCCTGGCTGTTGTACAGGTGGCGGTTGGCGGCAAAGGAGGCCCAGCGGTTGCCGTAGAGCACATAGCGCACCACATAGAAGCCCAGCCCCAGGATCAGGGCGGCGGCCAGGATCAGGCAGAGGAAGGCCCGTTTTTCAATCTTCTTCATAGCGGCCCTCCCACTGCTCGTTGCGTTTCATGGACAGCTGGGCGTTCTGCCGGTCCTCCTTGCGGGAGGGCAGGCGGATGGCGAAGCTGGCGTTCTGGCGGGTATCGGTAGCCTTCAGGTAGGCCAGCAGCCCCCAGGAGGCGATCATGGCGGTGCCGCCGTTGGACACAAAGGGGAAGGTGACGCCGGTAAGGGGCAGAATGTCCACCGCGCCGAACACGTTGAGGCAGGTCTGGAACACCATCATGGAGGTGGCGGCGCAGGCGGCGATGATATAGAAGGAGGACCGGCCCGCCCGGCAGGCCCGGACGGCAAACACCGCCAGAGTGACAATGGACAGGATGGCCAGAATGGCGATGATGAGGCCCCACTCCTCGCACAGCATACCGAACACCAGATCGGTGTCGCCCGCGCCCACGTTGTGGAGCCAGCCCTCGCCGGGGCCAACGCCCACCAGACCGCCGGAGGCGGCGGCCGACATGGTGCGGGTCTGCTGGTAGCCGCTGCCCACCGAGGCGTTCTCCCAGGCGTGGCCCCAGGTGGCAAACCGGCTCATGATGTAGGGCTTCACCGACAGCATGGTGAGCACGGCGAACACGCCGCCGCCGCAGATGAGGGCCAGGGTGGCCCAGTCGCCGGAGCGGAGGTAGGCGATGACCAGGAAGGTGACGAAAAAGATGGCGGCGGTGCCGAAGTCGCTCATATAGGCCAGGCAGGCCAGGGACACGCCGGTGAGTACGATGAACAGGCCCAGGTTCCGCTTGCGGAAGAGCCGCTCCAGGGTGGCGGCTCCGGCGAAGATATAGCAGATCTTGGCGATCTCCGAGGGCTGTACGCTGATGCCGCCGATGGAGATCCAGTTGGCCGCGCCGTACTTGGGATCGGCCAGGCCCAGCTTGTAGAGCACCACCGTCAGGCTGAGGAAGCCGATGGCCGCCCCGGCCATGAGCCAGCGGATCTTTTTGGCCCGTTCCAGGTCCCGGAGAAAGACGCCCAGGATGAGGAAGAGCACCAGCCCCAGCACCACGCAGAGGAACTGCTTGAAGAGGGCCCCTGTGTTGGAGGAGCAGGTCACCGACAGGGACAGGGTGGACAGGAAGAAGGCGATGGTCTCCATCTCAAAGCCCACCCGCCGCATGGCCCGCAGCACCAGGAAGTAGAGCCACATGACCCCGGTAAAGCACAGGAAGGTGATGGGGATCATGGGGGAGGCACCGGGGCCCTCGCTGATGATGAGCTGGATGGCGGTGAGCACCTGGAATACCGTCAGCAGCACCAGGCCCAGCCAGGGGGAAACAGGGCGGGACCGGCGGCGGCTGCTGCGCCGCTTGGCCTTCTCCTCAGGGGAGAGGGGGAGCAGTACCGTCTCCACCCCGCCCACCGCCAGCACATCGCCGTACTGGACGGGTGTGGCGTCGTGGACCGGCTTGCCGTTGACGGTGACCCCGCCCTTGGAGTTTAAGTCGTAGGCGGTCCAGGTGTCGTTTTCGTTGCGGATGAGGGCGGCG
Source organism: Flavonifractor sp. An112 (assembly GCF_904377885.1). Lineage (NCBI taxonomy): Bacteria > Bacillati > Bacillota > Clostridia > Eubacteriales > Oscillospiraceae > Flavonifractor > Flavonifractor sp. An112. Next base: position 6,793 of record NZ_CAJFGT010000070.1, read on the forward strand.
TGCTGCCGGGATACCACCGGGTAGTTGAGCACCACGTCGCAGCTGCTCCCCCGGCCCAGGATATTCTCCCAGTGGGTGAGGGGCTGGTTGGCCCCGTTGGGCAGGGTGAGATAGGCCCACACCTCGGGCAGGCAGGGCACCGTCAGCAGGGAGCGGATGGTGCGGATGAGGATGAGCAGGGCCAGCACGGGAAAGACAAAGCGCACGATGGAGGTAAACCAGGCGCACAGCGCCTCGTTTCCCGCCAGCCAGCCGGTAAGAAGTTCCATACCGCTCACCTCCTTTCGCGTTGGATGATTTCAGGCCCGGCTGTCCGCCGGGCCCTTACAGTATAGCACAACTTCTCCCGCCGAAAAAGCGCAAGGGGGGTCCGGCGGTGGATTTTAAAGAATTTTTCACATTTTCCACCGGTTTTCCACCACTTGCGGCGGGGAAGATACGGGGGTATAATGAAGAAAAAACGCAGGAGGACAACAACATGGCACACATTGTAGACGCCAAGGGCAAGCCATGCCCCACCCCGGTGATCCTGGCCAAGGGGGCCATGGCTCAGGGGCATACGGCCTTTACCGTGCTGGTGGACAACCCCACCGCCGTGGAGAATCTGAAGCGCCTGGCGGACAACCAGGGCTTTGCTGTGCAAGTCCGGGAGGATAACAACACCTTTGCTCTGGACTTTAGTAAGGGGGAGGGGTGCGCCGCCTGTGAGGAGGCCGTCAATTCTCCCTTGCCCGCCGCCGGAGGGGACTGGGCGGTGTTCGTGGGCCGTGATATCATCGGCGACGGGGACCGGGAGCTGGGCACCAACCTGATGGGGATGTTCTTCTACACCCTGGCCCAGGGGGAGGACAAGCCGGGTGCGGTGCTCTTTATGAACGCCGGGGTCAAGCTGCCCACCCTGGACGAGCAGGTAGCGGACCACCTGAAGGCCCTCAGCGACAGCGGCACGGAAATTCTGGTGTGCGGCACCTGCCTCAACTTCTACGGCCTCACCGATCAGCTGAAGGTGGGCACCGTCAGCAATATGTATGACATCGTCACCCGGATGCAGAAGGCGGTCAAGGTGATCTCCCTGTGATGGATTACGGCGTCATCACCTTTACCTCCACCTACGGGGCCATTTATGCCCAAAAAGTGCTGAAAGAGGTGGCTCCCGTCCAGGTGATGCCGGTGCTGCGGGAGATCTCCCTGGGCTGCGGCATCGCCGTCCGGTTCCGGCCGGAGGACCTGGAGGGGGTAAGAGCCGCCCTGGCCGCCTCTGACCTGAAGGAGGGGGAGTACGCCTTCTACGCAATTACCGGCAGCGGTCACAACCTGAAAGCGGAGCCCCTGTAGGGGGCCGAAATACAGCAGCAGCCCCCCGCCAACCGCGGGGGGCTGCTTTGTTTTGTTGTTTACTTGAAGTACTCCGCGCCGCTCTCCAGCAGAGGCTGGTGCTTGTCGCCGGGGATATTCTTGCCCACGAAAGTACCGTACCGCTCGGAGTGGCCCATCTTGCCGAACACCCGGCCGTCGGGGGAGAAGATACCCTCGATGGCACACAGGGAGCCGTTGGGGTTGACGTCAATGTCCATGGAGGGCACGCCATTGGCGCCCACATACTGGGTGGCCACCTGGCCGTTGGCGATGAGCTGGTCCAGCACGCTCTGGGGAGCCACGAAGCGGCCCTCGCCGTGGGAGATGGGGATGGCGTGGAGGTCGCCCACGTTGGACTTGAGCATCCAGGGGGAGTTGACGGAGGCCACCCGGGTGGTGACGTACCGGCTCTGATGGCGGCCGATCAGGTTGTAGGTCAGGGTGGGGCAGTTCTCGTCCATGTCCCGGATCTCGCCGTAGGGCACCAGGCCCAGCTTGACCAGGGCCTGGAAGCCGTTGCAGATGCCCAGCATCAGGCCGTCCCGGTTTTTCAGCAGGTCGTGGACCGCGTCGGTGATGGCGGGATTGCGGAAGAAGGAGCAGATGAACTTGGCGGAGCCGTCGGGCTCGTCGCCGCCGGAGAAGCCGCCGGGGATAAAGACGATCTGGGCCTTGCGGATGGCGCTCTCCAGCGCCGCGGTGGACTGGAGCAGGTCGTCGGCGGTCAGGTTGCAGATGTTCACTGTCTCGGCGTCCATGCCCGCCCGCAGGCAGGCCCGGACGGAGTCATACTCGCAGTTGGTGCCGGGGAACACGGGGATGACCACCCGGGGCCGGGCGATCTTGGACTTGCACACAGCGGGGGAGCGCTTATCCCAGGAAATGGCCTCCACCGGGGCGGCCTTACCCGCCTTCGTGGGGTACACGTCCTCCAGCACGCTCTCGTTGAGGGAGAGCAGCTCATCGATGGAGGCGGAGTCGCCGTTGACGCTGACGACGGCCTCAGCGGTGGTGTGGCCGATGAGCTGGCCGCCCTCGCACTCCTCAGTGAGCTGGGCCACGATGGCGCCGGGCATGGGGGCATCCCAGTCCAGGCTGTTCTCCACGCTGGCAAAGCCGATGGAGTTGCCGAAGGCCATGTTCATGACGGCCTCGCCCAGGCCGTTTTCCACAGCCCAGGCCGCCTCCACCTTGCCAGCCTGATGGAGGGCGTACAGGGTGTTCCAGGCGGACTTGCTGTCCTCAGAGGCGAAGAGGTACACCGGCTTGCCTGCCGTCTTGAACTCGGGGGAGAGGACCTCCTTGGCCTTCACCGGGGCGATGGCGAAGGAGATGAGGGTGGGGGGCACGTCCAGGTTCAGGAAGGAGCCGGACATGGAGTCCTTGCCGCCGATGGCGGCGGCCCCCAGCTCCAGCTGGGCGTCCAGCGCGCCCAGCAGAGCGGCAAAGGGCTTGCCCCACCGCTGAGGCTCGGTGCGCAGCTTCTCAAAGAACTCCTGGAGGGTCAGGTAGGCCTTCTCATAGTTGGCGCCCGCCGCCACCAGCTTGGCCACCGAGGTATACACCGCGCTGTGAGCGCCGGCGTAGGGGTTGGCGGACAGCTGGTCGGGGTCGCAGCCCCAGGCCATGACGCTGGCCTGATCGGTCTCCTGGTTGGGCTCCACGGGGAAGAGGGCGGCCATGGCCTGGGCGGGGGTGCGCTGGCTCTTGCCGCCGAAGGGCATGAGCACGCTGCCCGCGCCGATGGAGCCGTCAAACCGCTCGGTGAGGCCACGGCGGGAGGCGGACTTCAGGCTGGCGGCCATCTCCCGCAGGGTGCGGAACTTCTTCTCACTCTGGGAGGCGGCGGCCTTTTCGTCCACCTGAACGGAGGCGTGCTTTACCGCGCCGTTGGTGTTGAGGAAGGCACGGGACAGGTTGGCCACGGTCTGGCCCCGCCAGGTCATGACCATGCGGGGGGACTCAGTGACGGTGGCCACCTGATAGGCTTCCAGGTTTTCGGAGGCGGCAAAGTTCATCAGGGCCTGGGCGTCCTCAGGGGCAACCACCACGGCCATGCGCTCCTGAGACTCGGAGATGGCCAGCTCGGTGCCGTCCAGGCCGTCGTACTTCTTGCGGACGGCGTCCAGGTCGATGGACAAACCGTCGGCCAGCTCGCCGATGGCCACGGAAACGCCGCCGGCGCCGAAGTCGTTGCACCGCTTGATGAGGCGGGTGACGTTGGGGTTGCGGAAGAGCCGCTGGAGCTTGCGCTCCTCGGGGGCGTTGCCCTTCTGGACCTCGGAGGCCATGGTGTCCAGGGAGGACAGGTTGTGGCTCTTGGAGGAGCCGGTGGCGCCGCCGATGCCGTCCCGGCCGGTGCGGCCGCCCAGCAGGATGACCACGTCGCCGGGGGCGGGAGTCTCACGGCGGACATGGTCGGCGGGAGCCGCGCCCACCACCGCGCCGCACTCCAGATGCTTGGCGATGTAGCCCTGGTGGTACAGCTCGGCCACGTGGCCGGTGGCCAGGCCGATCTGGTTGCCGTAGGAGGAATAGCCGGCGGCGGCGGTCTGGGCGATCTTGCGCTGGGGCAGCTTACCCTCCAGGGTCTCGCTCACCGGCACCCGGGGGTCGCCGCAGCCGGTGAGGCGCATGGCCTGGTGGACATACACACGGCCGGACAGGGGGTCCCGGATGCAGCCGCCGATACAGGTGGCGGCGCCGCCGAAAGGCTCGATCTCGGTGGGGTGGTTGTGGGTCTCGTTCTTGAACATCAGCAGCCAGTCCTGCTCCTTGCCGTCCACCTGAGCGGGGACGTGGATGGAGCAGGCGTTGATCTCCTCGCTCTGGTCCAGCTCGGGCAGCAGGCCCCGCTTCTTCAGGGTCTTAGCGCCGATGGTGGCAATGTCCATCAGGGTCTGGGGGCGCTTGGCCGCCTTCTCCTCGCCGTACACCTCCACACGGGCGGCCAGATAGCGGTCATAGGCCGCCTTGACGGCGGGGTCGGTGATGTCCACACTGTCCAGATGGGTGGAGAAGGTGGTGTGGCGGCAGTGGTCGGACCAGTAGGTGTCCACCACCCGCACCTCGGTGAGAGTGGGATCCCGCTTCTCCTCGTCCTTAAAATAGGTCTGGAGGAAGGTCAGGTCGGCCAGGTCCATGGCCAGGCCGTACTGGTTGAGCAGGGCCTCCAGGCCCGCCTGATCCAAGGTACAAAAGCCCTCCAGCACCGGCACATCAGCGGGCTCGGGATACTGCTGGATCAGAGTCTCAGGCTTGTCCAGGGCAGCCTCCCGGCTCTCCACCGGGTTGATGAGATAACCCTTGGCGCGGGCCAGGTCATCCTGGGACAGAGCACCGGCCAGTACATAGACGGTGGCAGCCCGGACGGTGGGCCGCTCGCCGCCGGTGAGCATCTGAATGCACTGGGCGCAGGAGTCGGCCCGCTGGTCGTACTGGCCCGGCAGGGCCTCCACCGCCAGCAGAGCGCCCTGGGTCTCCGGCATGGTCTCGTCCCACAGCTGGTCCACCTGCGGCTCGGACAGGATGGTGGTGCGGGCGGCCTCATAGGCACCCTGCTCCACGCCCTCCACATCGTAGCGGCGGATGACCCGCACGCCGGTGAGGCCGCTGAGCCCCAGGGTGCCCTTCAGCTCTCCCAGCAGATGGCCGGCCTCCACGTCAAAGCCCGGCTTTTTTTCCACATAACAGCGAAATACCTTCCCCATATGTACCTCCCTTAAAACTTCCCGCGGATGGAGAGACTCCATCCTGCCCCGCGGGTGCCGCCTGTGCAACGGACGGCGCGCAAATGGCCCGGTCAGCGCCTTTTTCTGGTCTGCCGGGAATGTCTCTGACATAACTATAGCACGGGGGACCGGCCTGCGGCAATAGGCAAACCGACAGAGAAAACCGGGGGAAAGTCAACAATTTCTCTTCCATCGATTTACTTTTTTCTTCAGCTATGTTATAATCTCGACAATCCGGTTCCATGTTCAAGAGAACCGGTATGCTCCGTCCTAGGGAAGCGGAGCGACAGATTGTGCGGCAGAACCCGTTTTGCCGCCACTGAGAAGGAGTGTTGTGTAATGTTCTGTCCCAAGTGCGGGAAGGAGATCCCTGACGGTTCCGCATTTTGTTCTTCCTGCGGCACCAATGTGAACACCATGGGCGGCCCCAGCGGCGCTGCCAAGCCCTCTGCGGCGGGTGCAGCCTTCAGCGGCCTGGGCGGCTTCCTGAAGGGCTATTTTGCTTCCCCTGTTCAGGCCACCCGGGACACCCTGGCCAAGCGTGACCTGGCAACTCCCCTGATCCTGATGGGCGCGCAGCTCATCGCCTGCATCCTGATGCTCCTGGGCTTCTGCCTGAAGCTGCAGATGATGTCCTACGGCTACCTGGAAGTGCCCTTCCAGTTCTGGTTCTTCGGCGGCCTGCTGGGCGATGCCATTGGCGTCATCATCTTTGTGGCTCTGCTCTTCGGCGGCGCCAAGATCCTCAAGTCCGGCTGCACCTTCCAGGATGCGCTGATGGCCTGCGGCTGTCACTCCATTTTCATCACCATCCTGATGGTCATCACCTTCCTGTGCTTCCTGATCTCCCTGGAGCTGGGCGCCTGGCTGTTCATCATCACCATGATCCTGTGGGTGGCCCTGGGCGTGTCCTCCTTCCAGATGATCGCTCCTGAGACGGAGTCCGGCAAGTCCTGGCTGATCTATCTGGCTGTGGTGGCAATCACCATCATCCTGACTCTGCTCATCGTGGGCAACGGCCTGCTCCCCGCTCTGGCCGGTTCCAGCTCCGGTCTGACCAGCAGCCTCTTCGGCTCCATGTTCTGATCCGTCCATACAGACAAAACACCGGGCGTGCTGCACAGCAGCGTGCCCGGTGTTTCTTTGCACAACAAAGGGCCTGTTGCAAAATAGCTGTTTTGCACAAACCTGTCATTGCGAGCCAGTGCGCACACTGGCGTGGCAATCCGTTTCCCCGGCAAAAGGGGCGGA